>CAKSPL010000049.1 GCA_934481325.1 uncultured Eubacteriales bacterium
CTGATGTACTCCTCGCTTTTCGGCAGGCGCATAATAATGTAGTACCCCGCCGCGGTTTCCACCACCTCGCTGACCTCATATTCGGCAAGGGCAAACGCCGCCGCCTCATATGCCTCGTCCATTTCACCGCGTAAGAAGTAATAGCCGCTCCCCGTATCGGCAAAATCGTTGTTATACGCGCTCTTGATGGCACGGTGCATCTCGTCAAAACGCGCGTCCGCGCTCTCCCCCGCGGCAATCTGTGCGCGGATGCGCTCTGCCAGCTCCCGCGTGTTGGAGGCATCCGATTTATCGAGAAACACCTGCACGGTGCGAATCATTTCCTCCCCGTGAATCACACGGTTTGCAGTTTCCTCACTGCTGTCCAACTCGCCGTTTTTCAGCATTGCGAGAATAATCTCCGTGGCAAGATAATGCTCGGTTCCGATATACTGCCGCACGTAGCGGTCGGTCAGATAATCCTTATTCAGGCTGGCGATATACGCCTTGCGATCCCCCCCGAAGGTGTCCTCCAAAATGCCGTCCATTTCGGACTGCACCTCCTCGGCAATGTCCCCCTTGGTAACGTCAATGCCGTAATCAAGCCCCAGTGAGATCAGCGCGTGCGTTTCGCTCAGCAGGTTTTTCCGCACAAAAGCGGCAAGTGCCTCCCGCTCGCCGGCGTCGTCCAGCACGGTTTCCCCCGCCTCCGCCTTTCGCTCGCGGATGCGGTTCATCGCCAGATAATACAGCTCATCATAATATATTTCCACGTTGCCGGCGGTTGCCACGGTCTTTTCGGCAATGCGATCCGCCTTCACCTTTTTCGCCGCCGCGCCGCATCCGGCAAGTGGCAGGCAACAAAAAAGTGCCAGCAAAAAAGCCGCAAAACGGATTTTTCTTTTCATCATTCGGCTCCTTTTCCCCCGCCGGAGGGCGGGATCTCTTTTTGCGGCATTTTTCCGCATTTTTTATTATAGCGGATAGTTATGAATATTCTATGAACGCGCGCGTTTATATTTGTAGGAATTGAAAGAAATATCACAAGCGGCTTTACAAACCGCACGCGGTTGTGATATAATAAGTTGAATTGTTGCCGATGCCTACCGGCACCGGGAAAGGAGAACCTATGCAGGAAACCTATACCATCCCCCTGTCCCAGCTGATTGCGGAATTTTCGCTGACCCCGATTTATCTGCCGGATGAGGCGGAAAAGGTGATGATCTGCAACGCGGAGGTGGATCGCCCGGGGCTTGCGCTTGCCGGGTTTTTCGAGATTTTCGAGCATACCCGCATCCAGGTGGTCGGCAAAGCCGAATATGTCTATCTGGGCGAGCGGGAGGAAGCGCGCCGCAACCAGAAAATCGACCGTTTTTTCCGGGAAAAGCCCGCGGCGGTGATTATGTCCACCGCGCGTGACCCGTATCCGAAAATGGTGGAGGCGGCAAAGGAATACGGCGTGCCGCTGCTCATCGCCAAGGAAAAAACCAGCCCGTTTATGGCGGCACTGATTGCCTATCTCAACGTTCAGCTTGCCCCCCGCATCACGCGGCACGGCGTACTGGTGGAGGTTTACGGCGAAGGACTGCTACTGCTCGGTGACTCGGGCGTGGGCAAAAGCGAAACCGCAATTGAGTTGGTCAAGCGCGGGCACCGTCTGATCGCCGATGACGCGGTGGAAATCAAGCGTGTCTCGGCAAAAACCCTGGTCGGCGAGGCACCCGCACTTATCCGCCACTACGTGGAATTGCGCGGCATCGGCATTGTGGATGTGCGCCGCATTTTCGGGATGGGGGCGGTCAAAAATTCGCAGGGCATTGACCTGGTCATCAACCTGGAGCCGTGGATTCAGGGCAAAATGTACGATCGGCTGGGGCTGGACAACGAAACGATGGATATCCTCGGCATCCGTATCCCCAGTATCACCATCCCGGTCAAGCCCGGGCGCAACTTAGCCATTATCCTGGAAATTGCGGCAATGAACAACCGTCAGAAAAAAATGGGCTACAATACCGCGGAGGAATTCAACCGCAAGCTGATGCGGCAAATGGGACTGGACTCCTGATTTTTACAGAAAGAAAGGCTGAATATGAACACTACCGAACTGAAAAACAAGCTGAAAACCGGCGGACTGAACGCGCGCCTGACCGCCCTTTACGGAGAAGAGGCACTGCCCTTGCAAACGGCACGCTACGAAAAGGCTTTGGAGGAATTTGAAGCGATTTACGGAGCGGGGCGCGAGGCGCACCTGTTTTCGGTTGCCGGGCGCAGTGAGCTTTCCGGCAATCATACCGACCACAACCACGGCTGTGTGGTGGCGGCGTCCATCGATCTTGACATCATTGCCGTGGCTTCCCCCTCGGGCTCGGACACCGTGCGGGTCAAATCCGAGGGCTTTCCGGAGGACGTGGTGAATCTGAACGATTACACCGCCCCCTGTGCCGACCGTTTTTCCCACTCCGACTCCATCATTGCCGGGATGTGTGCGGGATTTCGCCGGGAGGGCTACACCGTCGGCGGGTTTGACGCATACACCACCTCCAGCGTGCTGAAGGGCTCCGGGCTTTCCTCGTCTGCGGCATTTGAGGATATGATCGGCAATATCGAAAATCACCTGTTCAACGGCGGCAGGGTCTCCAATGTGGAAATCGCCAAGCTGGCACAGTATGCGGAAAACGAATTTTTCGGCAAGCCCTGCGGGCTGATGGATCAGATGGCGTGCGCCGTGGGCGGCATCATCGCCATCGACTTTGCCGACCCCAAAGCCCCCGTTACCGAAAAGCTGAATTTTGACATCACCGCCGCGGGCTATAACCTCTGCATCGTCAACACCGGCGGAAACCACGCAGACCTCACCCCGGATTACGCCGCCGTTCCCGCCGAGATGAAGGCGGTGGCAAAGGCATTGGGTAAGGAGGTTCTTCGGGATACCGACGAGCAGGCGGTGATTGCCGCAATCCCCGCATTGCGGGAGAGCGTAGGCGATCGCGCGATTCTGCGCGCCCTGCATTTCTTTGCCGAAAACCGCCGGGTGGCGGCACAGAAAGCGGCACTGATGGCGGGAGACATTGAGGGCTTTTTCGACGGCGTGCTTGCCTCCGGACGTTCCTCCTTCTGCTATCTGCAAAATGTGTATACCACCAAAAACGTGCGGGAGCAGGGGCTTTCCCTCGCGCTCTGCCTTGCCGAGCGTTACCTCTCGGGCAAGAGTGCCGCGTGGCGTGTACACGGCGGCGGATTTGCCGGCACCGTGCAGGCATTTATGAAAACCGAGGAGGTTGCCGGCTTCCGCGCGCTGATGGACGGCGTGTTCGGAGAGGGAGCCTGCATCGTGCTTCGCATCCGCCCCGAGGGCGCGTGCCTCGTGGACTGAACCCCCAATAAAAAATCATCGTGGGCTGACGGATTCCGATCTGTCAGCCCATCTCAAAAAAAGGAGCCAAAAAGATGTCTTTTTTCAAAAAGCCCGGTAACGGTACGAAAAAAACCGTTTCCACACAGGCAAAACTGCACCTTGTGATGCTGATTGTCAACACCATTCTTTTCTTTGTGTTTTACCGCGTTCTGTTGAATCTGTCAACCACCCCGGATACCGCATATATTTCCTATCTTGTGATGATCGGTTACGCCGTGCTTCTGGTGGGCTTTACGCTGGGATACCTCATTTATAACCGTTTTCTGTACCGCAAGGGACTGACCAAGGAGGATCTCAACCCCGAGTGGACGGAGGAGCAAAAGGAGGCGTTTCTTGCCGACGGCGCGACGCGGCTGGAAAAATCCAAATGGATGATGGTGATTATCCTGCCGCTGGTACTGACCTTCCTGTTTGATGCAATCGACCTGTTTATCGTGGAAGGAATCCTGAAAAAATGAGCGTCTCCCTGACCGAACTTCCGTGTGACACCGCCAATTCCGCCAAAAAAACTGCCGGCAACGCCGGGAGCAGTGTTGCAGAAGATAATGCCGAGAGAGGCATTGCAAAAGATAACGCCGTAAACAGCGTTGTAAAAAATAACGCCGAAAGCGGCATTGCAAAAGAAACCGCCGCCCGCGCGGGCAGTAACCCGCAAAAGCACGCTTCCGCCGGGTTGACCGTGCTGTACTCCGGCTCCAAGGGCAATGCCGCCGTGGTGTGCGACGGGGAAAATGCCATTCTGATTGACGCGGGGCGCACCGAGCGCGCACTCTGCCGTGCGCTGAATGCGGCGGGTGTGGCACCGGAACGCCTGCTTGCGGTTTTTCTCACGCACGAACATACTGACCACACCGCCGCGCTGAACCTCCTGCTTTCCCATTACGCGCTCCCGGTGTACGCGCCTGCGGCATCTGCCGAGGTATTGCTCCGCACCGCACAGCCGCCGCTGGCGGCGGCAATCCATCCTATCCCCCCGTTTTTCTCATACCATGTGGGGGGATTTTCGATTTCCTCCTTCCCCACGCTTCACGATAGCCGGGGGAGCGTGGGCTACCGCATTTCCTTCGGTTCGGAGGAAAGCACCCACACCTTGGGGTACGCCACCGACCTTGGAACCGTAACTGCGGATGTGGAAAAAGGTCTGCTCGGTTGCGAATGTGTGGTGCTGGAAAGCAATTATGACGAGGAAATGCTGACCACAGGTCCCTACCCGCCCGATCTCAAGCGGCGGATTGCGTCACGGCACGGGCATCTTTCCAACACCGACTGTGCCGCGTTTGCCGCGCGACTTGCCGAGGGTGGCACCAAGCGGTTTTTGCTGGCACACCTGTCGGAAAACAACAATCTGCCCGAGCTGGCTTTGGGCGAGGTGGGAGCCGCACTGGCGGGATTTCCCGCCGAGGTGCTTGCCGCCGACCCGGTTTTCCCCGTGGAAATTCCCTTTTTGTGAGGTTTTATGCTACATCTGAAACTGATTGTTCTCGGCACCCTGAAGGAATCCTATTGGCGGGAGGCGGTTGCCGAATATCAAAAACGCCTTGGCGCATACGCCGCCGTAGAGCTGACGGAACTGAAAGAATGCCGCCTGCCGGACACCCCCTCCCCTGCCGAAATCGCCGCCGCACTGGAAAAGGAAGCGGATGCGATTCTCGCGGCGGTGCCGCCGCGTGCCACGCTGGCGGCACTTTGCGTGGAGGGAAAACAGCTTTCCTCCGAGGAGTTGGCGGAAAAGCTAAATCGCGTAGCGGCAGACACGGGCAGCCTTTGCCTGGTAATCGGTAGCTCCCACGGGCTTTCCCCGCGCGTGAAAAACGCGGCGGCGTGGCGGCTTTCTGTCTCACGCCTGACCTTTCCGCATCAGATGATGCGGGTCATTCTCCTGGAAACCCTCTACCGCAGTCTTTCCATCCTCGCGGGTTCCAAATATCACAAATAAACCGCAAAATTTACCTTCTCCTCGCGGGCTTTTTTGCAAAAGCCATCCGCGCGGGATTTTCGCAAAAAACCACCGCCGCGCGGGATCTCGCAAAAACGCCCCGTCCTCGCAGAATTTGGCGCAAAACCGCCATCGCGCGGGATTCTTTGCAAAAAAGTCTCCCCCCTTCACAAAAAAGCGGAAATGCACAAGCATTTCCGATTTTTTGTAAACAGCGAAGCACCGGGAGCGGCAAAAGGGCGAAACGACAGTTTACTCTGCCGCCTTTGCACGCAATTCCACCGCTTTTTCCGTCTCGCCCAATTTTTCGTAAACATCAGCAAGTTCGCAGAGCGTTCGGACAGTTGCCTTTCCTTTCTCCCCAAACTTTGTACAGCAGAAATTGTAATATCGGGACAGGCGATCCGCCTCCTCAAGGAGATTTTGGCATTTTTCCTGCATCAAATTCAACAGGTCTTTTGCCGCTACTGTTTTTGGATGAGTTGCACCGATTACCTCGCGAAAAAGCGGGTATGCCTTTTGACACAATTCTAACGTTTTCTGAAAATCACCTGCGCGATAATATGCAACCGCCAGATCTCCCAGCGAACTCAGTGTATCCGGGTGCTTCTCTCCAAATACCTCACATCGGAGAGAGTATGCCTTTTGCTGCAATTCCAATTGCTGTTGACAGTCTCCTGTATCACCGTATGCAATTGCCAAATTGTTCAGAGACAACAGCGTATCCGGATGCCTCTCGCCAAGCACCTCACATTGGAGAGAATACACTTTTTGACACAACTCCAACGACTTTTGAAAAGCACCCAATTCGCCATATGCAGTCGCCAAGTTGTTCAAAATAGTAAGTGTTTCCGGGTGTTTCTCTCCGAATATCTCGCAACCGAGAGGATATATTTTTTGATATAATTCCAATCTTTTGCAAAAATCACCCGTATTGCCGTATGCATTCGCCAAATTACACAGTGATAACAGCGTATCCGGATGTTTTTCTCCAAGCACCCCAAGCCGGAGAGAATATACACTTTGACACAATTCCAGTCCTTTGGAATAATCCCCTGTTGCTCCATATGCAATTGCCAGATTGTTCAGAGACGACAGCGTATCCGGATGCTTCTCCCCAAGCACCTCGCATCGGAGAGAATATGCTTTTTGATGCAATTCCAACGACTCTTGAAAATCACCCGTATCACAATATGCAACTGCCAAATTGTTCAGAGACTTCAGTGTGTTCGGGTGCTTCTCTCCAAGTGCCTCGCATCGGAGGGAATATGCTTTTTGATGCAATTCCAACGCTTTTTGAAAATCGCCCGTATAATAGTATACAACCGCCAAATTATCGAGAGCCGCCAGTGTCTCGGGGTCATTTTCGCCCTTTGTTCGGGAAAAATATTCATAGATGCGCTTCGCCCAGTACAATGCCTTTTGGTAATCCACTTCCACGCGCTCGCCGTTCAGGTACATTTTTTGCAGCTTCATCATCGCCTCGGGCAATTCCGCTTCGGCGGCGGAGGTAATCAGCTCCACGGCATACCGGGGGTTGACCTCCACGTCGATGCCTTCCAGATATGCCAGCCCCAACAGGTAGTTGTGCTCCGGGTCGTCCTCGTTCGGCTTTACGACAAGCGTTTTCAGTGCCTCCCGGATGCCGGCGTCCAGCGTCTCCTCGTTCCGTGCGTCCACGCACGCGGGGATGCCGCAATACCGCTTTTCCAGCTCCCCTCGGTCGGTTTTCTCCATCTCCGCGGGCAGAATCCGCTTTCCCGCCTCCATCGCCTTGGGGTATTCCACCTTTTGCACATAGTTCTGCTCGTTCACAAGGTTAGGGGTCACCAGGAGCGCAAACAGGTCGCTTTTCTCCAATGCCTTTGCAATGTTTTGATTGAAATTCTCCCCCGGCGTCAGAAATTCGTCATACCAGATAGCAACATCCCGGTATCGGGGGTTTTGGTGAATCAACCGCATCAACTCGTTGGCGCGGTGGCGGTCCTTTTTGCGGTAGCTGAGAAAGATATACGCATCAAACGCCTGCCGCACGCGCGCGGCGGTGGCATCGTCGGTCAGAACCGAGGCAAGGTACTTTTCCAGCTTTGCCTCATAGCCAATCTCGCTGGCATCCCGGCTGTACGGGCTTAAATACTGCCGCTCGCCGAAACGCCCGGCGTAAAAGGTGTCAATTCCCGTTTCCATCATCAGCGGCAGGACCGAAATCGGGTGCGCGCCTGCCGTGGCATAGGCGAAATCGGCGTCCATTGCGCGATTCGGCTCACTCAACAGGCGGTAGGTAACGGGCATTACAAACAGGTTCATCTGCCCGAGGTCGGAATCCAGATACTGCTCCGGAATCGGTGCCGTCATATCTCCGGTATAGTAAATCGCGCAATCCTGCGTTTTGAAAATATCCTCACAAACCTTGTCAAAATACCGTTCAAAATCCGTCGGGTGACAGGTAAAATACACCTTCCGCTTGCCCGAGGGCGAGGAACCGCCCCGCGTGCGCACCTTCATATACTGCAACGTGCTGTCGCGTTTCTCTTCCATCTTCCCGCTTCCTTTCTGAAAATGAT
>CAKSPL010000050.1 GCA_934481325.1 uncultured Eubacteriales bacterium
GCGCATAGACACGCGGAAAGTATCGTTGTTTTCCGGCTGGCGGATGGAAACCGCCACCTCCACGCCCGCGATACAGCGGGCAACATCAATCAGGGTGTCCAGCTCCTCCTCCTTTACGCCAAGCTCGGCTTTGAGCGCATAAGGAAAGGTCAGAATTGCCACCTTACCGCCGTGATACAGCCGTACCCGCTCAAACCCCGCCTTTTCCGCCCGTAGGAGTGAAAAAGGCTTGGAATCAAACAGCAGGTGGTTGATATTTGCGGCATTGATGCCGCGCTCCATCAGTGCGGCGGCGGCACGGTGTGTCTTTGCCGTGGTATTGGCATAACGGAACCCGCCCGTATCACTGCTGATTGCGGCATAGAGCAATTCCGCGCACGCGGGCGGAATCTCACGCCCTGCGGCATTCATCAATTCAAACAGAATCTCGCCGGTTGCCGCCGCGTCCGGTTCACAGAAAAAATCGGCGTACGGTGTACCGGAACGATGATGATCGATCATCAGGGAAATCTTCCCCTCAAAACGCGCATAAAGCGCGCCAAGCTGACCGGGAGACGCGGTATCCACCGTAATGACTCGCGGATTTTCAAATCCGGCGGGAATACTTTCCGGCAGGACGCTTGCCTGCTTTGTGTCGGTGAGAAACCGCAGCCTTGCCGGGATTTCGTCCGCGCACACACAATAAGCGGGGCTACCCGTTGAGGTGAGCCAGAGCGAAAGCGCGAAGGCGGAACCGATTGCATCCGCATCCGAGCGGATATGATAGAGAATCAGGGTAGGTGCCGGTTCCAGCAGGTATTTTATCACCGCTTCCCCGGAAACGGGGCGGAAATCACTCGTTTCCATCCGGCGTCTCCTCCCCCTCCTCGGGGGCAGTGATGGTGATGGAGTGAAGCAGCTCCGAAATATGCGCACCGTAAGCGATGGAATGATCCTCGCAGAACGAAAACTCCGGTGTTTGCCGCAGATTCATCAGCTCCGCCACACGGCGGCGCACAAACCCGGCTGAGGAGGTTAACCCCTTTTTCACTTCCTTGGGATCCCCCCGCAGTGCCGAATAGTACACCTTGGCATATTTCAGGTCGGCTGTGACCTCCGCCCCCGTCACACTGACAAATGCGCCCTGCACACGGGGATCCTTGATTTCCCGGAACACCTCAGCCAATACTCTTTGCATCTCGTCATTGATGCGATCTCTGCGATATTTTGCCATACTTCTCTCCTTCACGATTCAAAAAAGGAGAGCGTGGCTCTCCTTTTTTGCTTTTGCCACAGCTTATTGCGCCGCGTCTACGATTGCGGTGAATTTGGCGGCAACCAGGGACGCGCCGCCGATCAGCCCGCCGTCCACATTTGGCTTCGCCAACAGCTCCGCCGCGTTTTTCTCATTCATAGAGCCACCGTACTGAATTGTGGTGGACTCCGCCACCTCCTTGCCGTACAGCTCCTCCAGCACCCCGCGGATGACACCGCAGGTTTCCTCTGCCTGCTCCGGCGTGGCGGTAAGACCGGTGCCGATTGCCCACACAGGCTCATAGGCGATGATGATATTCTTCATTTCCTCTGCGGAAATGCCGGCAAGATCCAGCTTAATCTGCATCGCGCACACCTCATTGGTGATGCCCGAAACGCGCTGTTCCTTTACCTCGCCCATACACAGAATCACACGCATCCCGGCGGCAAGTGCCGCTTTGGTGCGCAGATTCACGGTTTCATCGGTTTCGCCGAAATACTGGCGGCGTTCCGAGTGACCGATAATTACGGTGTCCACACCGATTGCCTTCAGCATCTCGGCGGAAACCTCACCGGTATATGCGCCCTTGGGGGCAAAGTGTACGTTCTCGGCACCGATTTTGATATTGGAGCCTTTGGCTGCCTCCATTGCGGCGGCGATGGTCACGTACGGTGCGCAGAAAATGATGTCGCAGTTATCCTTGCCCGCAACCATAGGCTTGATTTCATTGATAAACGCAGTTGCCTCGGCAGGGGTGAAATTCATCTTCCAGTTGCCGGCAATTACGGTTCTTCTTTTTGCGTTCATAACTATTCTCTCCTTATCCGGTCGCAATTATTTATCCAACAGGCAGGCAATGCCGGGCAGCTCCTTGCCCTCCAAAAATTCAAGAGATGCACCGCCGCCGGTGGAAATGTGGGTCATCTTGTCGGCAAAGCCGAGCTTCTCCACAGCCGCCGCGGAGTCACCGCCGCCGATGATGGAAATCGCGCCGGATTCCGCAACCGCGCGGGCAACCGTTTCGGTGCCTGCCGCAAAGTGCTTCCACTCGGAAACGCCCATCGGGCCGTTCCACACAATCGTGCCGGCACCGATCAGAGTTTTGGCGTACAGCTCCTGCGTTTTTTCGCCGATATCAAGACCCATCCAGCCGTCCGGAATGGAGTCGGAATAAATGCGCATATAGGTGGTGTTTTCGTCATACTCTCTGCCGATTACGTTGTCTACGGGAAGCAGGAAGGAAACGCCCTTTGCGCGTGCCTTTTCAATCAGCCCCTTGGCAAGCTCCAGCTTGTCCGTCTCGCAGATGGAGGTGCCGACCTCATTGCCCAGAGCCTTGAAGAAGGTGTAAGCCATACCGCCGCCGATGATAAGCGTGTCTACCTTTTCGATCAGATTTTCAATCACACCGATTTTATCGGAAACCTTGGCACCGCCGAGGATTGCCACAAACGGGCGTTTCGGATTTTCCAGTGCGCCGCCCATAATGGTAATTTCTTTCTGAATGAGGTAACCGCACACAGCGGGCAGATAATCGGCAAGCCCCGCAGTGGTGGCGTGTGCGCGATGCGCGGTGCCGAATGCATCATTGACGTAAATATCCGCCATAGAAGCCAGTTCCTTGGCAAATGCGGGATCGTTTGCCTCTTCCTCCTCGTGGAAGCGGACGTTTTCCAGCAGCATCACTTCACCGGGCTTCAACGCCGCGGCTTTCGCCTTTGCGTCGGGACCGATGACGTCCTTTGCCATCACAACAGGCTGACCGAGAAGCTCGGAGAGCTTGGCGGCAACGGGAGCAAGAGAGAGCTTCGTTACGTCGTCCTTTGCCTTTTCCAGCGCGGCGGCGGTAGCGGCGGCCTGCTCAGACTCCGGCAGAGCGGCAATCTTTTTCTTTTCTTTCTTATCCAGCTTTAGTTTTTCGTTGAAGATGTTGTGGGGTCTGCCGAGGTGAGAGCAAAGAATCACGGCGGCACCGTTTTTCACCAGGTACTGAATGGTGGGCAATGCACCGACGATCCGCTTGGTGTCGGTAATTACACCGTCTTTCATAGGTACATTGAAATCGCAACGGGCAATTACTTTTTTGCCTTTGACATCAATGTCTTCAATGGTTTTCTTGTTGTAGGTCATAACATAAACCCCTTTCATAAAATTCAGACTTCCGCGGAGCGGCATACCGCCCGCATTTCCAAACAGATTTATTTTAACACACACGCAGGCGTTTATCAAGAGATTTTAAGAAATTTTTCCCTGCATTGTCTCATTTTTAACGAAGTTTATGGATTCTGCCGAAAATTCCGAAGATGGAACGCTTTTTCGCGAGCGTTTTTTCCTCTTTTTCGGGCTTTTCCGGCACCTTTTTCACGGTTCCGGTTGTTTTTTCGGCAGACCTCGGTGTGGCAACCGGAGCTTCTGCGCGGGCAGGCTCCCGCGATTTGGCAGGGGCTGTCGTTCCGGCGGCTACTGTCTTTTCGGCGGATGCTGTCTTTTCGGTGGATGCTGTCTTTTCGGTGGCAGTTGCCTTTTCGGCGGCTGTTGCCTTTTCGGCGGCTGTTGCCTTTTTGGAAACTGTCGTCCCGGCAGAAGCTCCCGGTTCGGCAGGAACAGATGTCGCTTCGGGTACCCGAACCGGCTCGGTTCCGACCGGCGTCGGTTCTGCCGATACCGCCCCGCCCCAATCCGGAATGGTTTCCTCCGGAATCAGAAACCTGCCCGGCAGGGGAACCGCTTCTCCCTGCGGTATCCCGTTTTTCTCATCCTGTATGGGGGCTTTTTTGTCATTTCCCGCCTTTTTCGCTCCGCCCTCGGGGAGCCCCAGCTTCAACGGCATATAGCCCTCCTTCTGCCAGAACATCATTTTCGGCTCCTCCACCGCCTCCTTCAGCATCGCAATGGCGCGGAGTGCCGCTTTTTCGGTCTGCACCGGGCGGGACTCAATAACGACCTTGCCGTTGGAGGACTTATAGCGGTACACGTACGCACCCTCCTCCCCGTCAATCTCGCACTTCGGGTTCGGCCCCCGCTCTCCTGCGGTCAGATTGACCACGGGTGCGTCCGGTAATATCGTAATCAGACTGCGAATCCCTTTTTTACAGGTATCCAGCGACGCGTAGTTTTTGGAAACGGCAAGCGTTTGTCCTGCGTCCGAGCGCAGGAGAAACCGCACGCCCGCCGCGGTTTGAGAAATCACAAAGCAACCCATTTTTTCTCCTCCTTTTGTTTGTTTTTTCTGTCACATTTTGCCCATACACCCCGAAACGGTGTGAATTATGTCGTTCTGTTTTCATCGTACCACAGAAAAAAGAAAAAGTCAAGGATGTTTTTGAAATTCCCTGACTTTTTTGAAAAAAGTGCGCCCGCTTTCGCGGGCGCAAGAATCGGTTTCTTGATTTTTAAGCGGTCACAACCCCGGAAATGGTCAGCACGGCAGTGCCGCCTGCCGGAATGGTTGGTGCGGTTACGGGCGAGAGCGTAAAGAGATTTCCTGCGCTCACCGTGTAATCCGTTCCCTCGGTCAGCGGCACGTCGATGCCTGCCACCGTCAGGGCCACACCGGTAAAGCTGAAATTCGCGGGCAACTGATCCGAGAGATTGTCAAATGCGATTTCCCCTGCGGAGTTGTTGGTCAGCGTAAAGCTGTAACGGATGGTTTCACCGACTGTAGCGGATTCCGGCGCGGTTTTTACCAGCGTGAGCGGCATCTCGGTAATGGTGGCGGAGTCGGTTACGCTGTCCACGGTTCCCGTTGCGGAGCCCTCGTGCCCGCTACCGGTCACGGTGGAAACGATGTCACCGCCGGGCGTGCCTATCGTGGCAAGATACAGCAGAAGAATCTGCGTTCCGCTTGACAAAACGGCATCCCCGAAGCGGAAGGTTACCGTGCCGCCCGAAACCTCCGCCGTCACGTTCAACGGCACAAGATCGGTTCCGCTATCCAGATATGCCACCGCACTGTCCGCCACATACTGCAGCTTTCCCGCACCGAGATCCGAAACGACCTCCGGCAGGAAGTAAGTGCCACTGCCCGTGTTACGGAGCAGAGTAGTATAAAGAATCTCCGAGCCCGCGTGATAGGTCACAGGGCTTGCCGCGTGACTGACGGAAAGCGAATAGCTGATTTCCACCTCGGTGTTGGTGGTATTGGAAACGACCGTGGTACGTGTTCCCCCGGCAGGGGTGAACACTACGGTCCCCTGATTCTGAAGAATTGCCATAACTTCATTCCTTTCCTGAAAATAAGGGGACAGCGTCTGCCTGCCCCCTGTAACATATTATGACAATTCCCGTCTATTTGTCCGTTTTTCCGGGATTTTTCACTCCTGCGGCAGACGATTACCCGATCTGAGAAAGTGCCTCCCGCAGTCTTTCTTTTTCCGCGTCGCCCGTTCCCGCCATCGCACTGGTCGGCAGAATATACGCGTACAGTGCATCTGCGGCTTCCGCCCCCGCAAGCCCCAGTGCCGTGAGACTGTCGGGCAGTCCGTGCTCGGTCAGCCCGCGGCGAAACGGTGCAACCGCATCCTCCTCGCCGTTGTAATACAGCTGTGCGATCAGTCCGACGGCAACCAGCTCCCCGTGCAGTTTATCCCGCACCTTGTCGGAGTAAAGCGAGCGGCATCCTTCATAGACCTTGTGCGCAATGGCACACTGATTGGAGCCGCGTGCCATCCCGCTGATCACCCCGGTTGCGGCAACCGACAGAAAAATCATATCCGAAAGAGCTTTGCCGGGGCACCCCTGCCGCAGTTCCCTGCACGCGGGCTCAAACAATGCGGTCATCCGCTCATAGGTGTAATGTGACAGCGCAAAGGAGGCGGCAAGCCCCACGTCGATCTCGTCCTCGCCTTTTCCCTGTAAGCGTTGCTCAATCTCTATTTTTTTTGCAAGCGCATCGTATACGCCGGCGGCAAACAGGTGTTCGGGCTGTCTGCAAAGAATATCCATATCCGCCAGCACCGCATCCACCTCGCGCGGATGATGCACCGTACCCGCCGCCCTGTATTCTACCGTGTAGGTAACACTCAGTGGCGTAGTGGCGGCGCAGGTGGCAGAGGAGGTCGGCACCGTGATCACGGGCAACCCTGCGTCCGCCGCAATCAATTTGCCGAGGTCGCAAAGATTTCCGCCACCGACGGCAAGAATCAGATCCCATCCTTCCCGTGCGGCAAGCGCGGCATATTCCGCCGCCTTTTCCCGATTGCAAAAGCCGGGATATTCCACGGTGGTTTCCGCCACGCCCGCCGCAAGAAGGCTTTTTCGCAACGCATCCCCCGCCAGCGACAATGCCGTTTTCCCGCCGATCATCAGGGCGTGATGCGCGCCAAGGCGCACCGCCTCGGCTCCCGCACGCGCCAGCGCGCCTGGCTCCTGAATATATCTCCCGCATCCGAAGCGGAATGCGGTTTCCACTACTTTTGATTTCGTAGCCATTGTGATTTACCCCTTTACTGCCGCAACGTATTTCCGCGCATTTTCGGTAACGGCGGCAAAATTTCCGGCGCGCACCGCTTTTTTATCCAGAATACCGGACGCCACCCCCACGCCAACGGCACCCGCAGCAAGATATTCGCCCGCATTTTCCGCCGACACCCCGCCAACTGCAAGGAAACGGATGTGAGAAAGCGGCACGGTAAGTGCTTTAATATAGGAAGGCTTCACCTCGGAATTGGGAAAAATCTTGATAAAATCCGCCCCCAAGCGACAGGCAGTGGTTGCCTCCGTTGCGGTAAAGGCACCGGGAATCGACACCATCCCCAGCTCCCTCGTTTTCCGGATCACCGCCTCACAGCTGTCAGGCGAGATGATAAACTGCCCGCCTGCGCGGTGCGTCAGCTCTACCTGTTTTGCGGTGAGAACCGTACCGGCACCGATGTACATCCGCCCGGCAAAATGCCGCGCAAGTTCTTCGATCCGCCCGGCAATTTCCTCATCGGCTGGGTTTCCTTTTGCATCATAGGTCACTTCCAGAAGCCGGATACCGCCCGCGTACATCGCCTCGGCGGCTGAAATCAGCTCCCCGGTCTCAAATCCTCTTGCAATCACGATGATGCGGTGCTTCTCCACCGCCGCAATGATTTCTTCTCTTGTTGACATATCTCTTTCTCCTTTTGGCTTGTTTTTTTCGGAAATTTATGTTACTATTTGTAAAAAGGAGGGGTGCTTATGAAATATTTTTTCCGTGATCGGATTCCGCAAGGGCAAATGCTGACGGCAACCCTGAAAACCACCGCGGAACACGCACCCGATCATCACGACTATCACCCGCACTATGAACTGTACTTTTGCAGAGCGCGCTTCCCGCAGGAAATCATATCCGGCACGGCACGGGTGGAAACCGACACACCCGCCGTGGTGCTGACCTCTCCTTTTACCATCCACGCAATGTCACCGTGCGAAAAAGCCGATCGGTTTGAAAGGCGCATTGTTTACTTCAACGAGGATTTCAGGAAAGCATTCGGTGAACGGATTCTCCCCGCCTCGCTGTTTACCGAAGGAATGAACAGCCTTTACCCGCTCACCGAGGATACCGCGGAAACGTTGAACAAGGAATTGTCCGCCGTTTTTGAGGAAACCCTGCCGGAGGCAGAACGCGCACTGTCCCTTGCCCGGGTTCTGCTTCTTTTGTTGCGTCTTTGCCCCGCAACGGCAAGAA
>CAKSPL010000051.1 GCA_934481325.1 uncultured Eubacteriales bacterium
GTATAATGGAAAAACGCAAACACCAACAATCCCGGGGCAAGCGCGATGCCCAGCATCGGGAAAAGCCTCTTTTTTCCGTGTCCGTCCGTCAGAAGCACCGAAAATGCGTTTTGCCAAACCAGGAACAGAAAGGCGCAGAGCGCAAGCAATCCGAAAAACCCGTAGCTGCACAGGATATAAGCGAAAAACCCGGTATTCTGTGCGGCAATCGGACTGTATGCGGGCAGATACAGGTAGGAAAAGCGTTCTGCA
The DNA here is from genome assembly GCA_934481325.1 of uncultured Eubacteriales bacterium. GTDB lineage: Bacteria > Bacillota > Clostridia > Oscillospirales > CAG-272 > Firm-07. Next base: position 253 of record CAKSPL010000051.1, read on the forward strand.
CCACCGGTTCCAAACCCGAACAGAAAGCGGGAGAAGCCGGAACCGATTCCGTTTTTTCCGGAAAAGAGATGAGAAACCGAAACGCCTCCTCCCTCCTCCGAAAGCAGGGTGGCAAGGCGCGTGCGGACGGTACGCGGCAGCATTGCAAAAACCGCCGCCGCAACACCGCTCCCGTAAATGCCGATAAACAGGAACCGTTTTTCGTACACCAACAGACAAATCACTGTCATCACAAGGATGGCAGCCGCGGCACTCTCCGTGGTGGAAAGCACTGCACCCGCGGAAATGACAAGCACGGCGAGCAACGCCGGCAGGCGATATTGCTTACGGGCACCGAACAGGGTGACCAACGCAAAGGGATAAGCAAGAATCAGAAAATACGCATAGGTTTTGCAGTCCGCAAACCCCGCGCACACCGCGCCTGAGGGGGAAACGCCCTCCGCAATGGCAAGAATGAACTGCAAAATACCAATCAGCGCACTCACCGTGCCGGAAAAAAGAATTGCATTCCGACAGCGGGCTAGCCAGCCGGGGGTGGCAATCACATTGACCACCACAAAGTAAAAGCCGACGAAAAGCAACATCCGGAGTGCCGCAGGCAGTACCCCGTGTGAAAACGATACCGACGAGGCAAGCACCAGCACGGCAAAAATCAGCACCGGCAAATCCTGAATTTCCAGGCGGAAGGAACGGTTTCCGCACAGTATTTTCACCACGTATCCGATGAGGGGTAACAGAGCCGATACCGAAATCAGAATTTCACCCGAGGGCAAAAAGCCCGCAAACGGTATGAATAACAGCGAGAGGAAAACGCCGGCCTCCGGTGTGGCAACCTCCAAAAGGAGAATGCAGATCCACAGCACCACCGCCAATACCGCCAGGGGGCGGAACAGGGCAAACAGCGTGCCGAATACCATTGCCAACGGCACGGCAAGCACATAATACTGCCTGCCGGTTTGCGGTACCTCCTCCAACATATCGTCGGAAAGGTCCAGCACCGCCATCAGCACCCTTCGTATCAGAAAGCTGTGAAGCAGAGCGTATCCGAGAGAACAATCGGAAAACAGCAGCAAAATCCCCACCCCTGCCGCGGCAATACCCGCGACAAGACTGACACCGGAAACCAGCTGAGCCTGCCACACATAATTACTCAGCCAGAACATCATAGAGGAATATATCCCCACGATCACCAGATACAGCCCGATGGTGCGAAGCCCGCAGGAAAGAATCCACCCGCGCAATCGGCGGAAAAAGCGGATTACGGCGTTGTTTTCCATCGCGTCGGCGATATTCTGCCGGATGGTACGCCGCACTCTCCCGCTCCCGGTGCCGATTCTGCCGACGGTGCTGGCGGCAAAGCCGTTGTTGAGGGTATCATAGGAGGAGAAAATCCGCCCGAACAGGCACTGCCTGACGGCATAGTAAAAATAATCCGTAATGTATTGCAGATAGCGGAACACTGAGCTTTTCTTCTTTTCGGCGCGTTTCATCGTTCTCCTCCTTTCGTTTTATTTTTTGTCCAACAGATCGGGGCGCAGGCGTTTTGTCTGTTCCAGTGCCTGCTCCCGCCGCCATTTTTCGATATTTGCGTGGTGACCCGAAATCAGCACCTCGGGTACCGTCCGCCCGTGAAACTCCACGGGGCGGGTATATTGCGGATACTCCACCAGTCCGTTTGTCAGGCTTTCGTTTTCGTAGCATTCCGGGGCGGCAAGCACTCCGTCACAAAGGCGCGCCACCGCATCGGTCAGAATACAGGCGGGCAATTCTCCCCCCGTCAGCACGAAATCGCCGATGGAAATCTCCTCGTCCACAATTTCTTCGATAATCCGGGTATCCACACCCTCATAATGCCCGCAAAGCAAAATCAGCTGATCGTATTCCGCAAGCTCCCGGGCAATCCCCTGATGAAACACCCTGCCGCGCGGAGAAAGGTAAATAACCCTGCGCCGCGCCTCACCGGGGCTTTTAGAAAGGATGTCCGCATAGCAATCGTAAATCGGGGGTGCCATCATCAACATCCCTTTCCCGCCCCCGTACGGTGTGTCGTCCACACGGTGGTGCTTGTCCTTGGAATAATCGCGGATATTGTAGGTGTTGACCTCAATTGCGCCGTTTTTTTGCGCTCTGCCGATTACGCTCTCCCCAAGGACATAACTCACAAGCTCCGGGAACAGGGTCATAATATCAAAGCGCATCGTCAAACATCCCCTCAATCGGTGTCAGAAGCACGCCTTTTTTTGCATCGATCTCCTGCACAAATTCCGGCACGGCGGGTACCATCGCCTCGCCTTTTCCGGTGTCGATCACATAAATATCGGTGGCACCCGGATGGATTACTTCCTTCATCACGCCGAGTTTACCCCCGGTACGTGCGTCAAAAACCGGCATCCCGATCAATTCCGCCACCAAAACCGTGTCCGGTGAAAGACCCAAATCCTCCCGCCTGGCATACAGGATTTTTCCGCGAAGCTCCTCCGCCTGCTCCATCGTATTCACGCCCTCCAGCTCGGCAAACACAAACCGGCGGAACACACTGGCACGCCGCACGGGTAAACGCACCGTTCCGGTGCCGTTTTTCAGATATACGGCGGGCAATGAGGCAAACACCTCGGGGCTGTCACACCACGGCTCAATCTTCACCCCGCCGCGGCAACCGTGCGTATTGATGATTTTTCCGCACTCCGGATATTCAATCAACGACATTGCCATCCTCCGTTTTCAAACCATTGATAGTTTAGTATAGCATAAAAAAGAAGATTTTTCAAGTCCTGCAAAGAAAAGAGACAAAATTACGGCTCTTTTGTAAAGAATTTACATTTTACCACTTGTAAGAAATGTGAAAAAGCGATATAATATAAGAAATTGAATTTCAGGAGGAACCGGAATGGGTAGTTTTGGAACTTGGGGCACGCTTTTAATGATTGTTGCCGTAATCGTGGTGTTTTATTTCTTCGGGATGCGCCCGCAGAAAAAGCAGGAAAAGGAAGCGCAGGATATGCGCAATTCGTTGTGCGTAGGTGATGAAATCACCACCATCGGCGGCATCATCGGCAAGGTTGTCAGCATCAAGGAAGAAACAATGATTATCGAAACCGGGCGTGACCATACGCGCATCCGCTTTCTGAAATCCGCCGTCCGCTCGGTGGATGTACACGCCGAGGACACGAAGGAAGCGCAGGAAAAAGCGGCAAAGAAGGCAGAAAAAGCCGAAAAGAATGCCAAAGCCGAAAAGCCGGAAAAGGCAACGAAGGCGGCAGAAAAGCAGGCAGAAGCCACCGCCGAAGCAGGAAACGCGGAAACGGATACCGCAAACGGCGAAAACAACGCACAATAAGGAATATTTGCCGAAATCCTCTCATAGGTTTGAACAAAAACGTATGGGAGGATTTGCTGTATGTCAATCCGGATCAAGCAAAGAAGGCGCGGTAGCTCCAAGGAGACAACGGGGCTTTGGCAAACGCCGAAAAAATTGCTCTTCACGCTGATTCTGACTCTGATTCTCGCGGGTGCACTGCTTTTGCCGGCAACCGCCGTTCTGCTTGCCGCCGGTGACCCGGGGGCGTTGCTTCGCCCCGTTACGCTTTGCCTTTCTTATCTGACCGCCGTTTTCGGCGGAATGATTGCCGCCAAGCGCAGTCGCGGGCATTCCCCGTTCCTGTTTGCGGCAATGCTCGGCATTTTGCTGGCACTGGTATTTCTGCTCGGCTCCGTGCTGATTCCGAAGGAATGGTGCGCAAGACCAATGGGTGCCGTTTCGCACCTGGCAAGGCTTTTGCTGATTCCCGCCGCGCTCCTCGGGGCATTATTTGCAACCCGCAGAAAAAAGGCAAAGCGGCATCACCATTGATTGCAAAAATCAAATTAACCCCATAACGGTATGAGTTTTGAAAAGGAAAGGATAAAAAAATGATTGCTACGCTGGTATTTGTCGATGTCAAACCCGAAAACGTAGAGGATTTTCGGAAAATCACGGTTTACAACCACGAAAACTCACGCAAGGAACCGGGCAACATCCGGTTTGACATTCTGCAAAGCAAGGATGACCCCACCAAATTCACGATGATTGAGGTTTACCGGGACGAGGAAGCCGTCAAATTCCATAAAACCACCGCGCATTATCTGCGCTGGCGGGAGGAGGTTGCCCCCTATATGGCAACGCCCCGCCACTCCGTGGTAACAACGCCGGTTGCCTTTGACTGAACGTCAATTCCATAGTCGAAACAGCCACCCCGCCTACGGCGGGGTGGCTGTTTCTGTCGGGCGAAATCGGATGTTTCCGTCAGGCTATGAGAAACGCCCCTGCCGCGAAAGCACGCGGCAGGGGCGTTTTCGGTTATATCGCTTTACGGTTAGTCGGCGTTTGAATGAAAGGCGATGTTTCCGCTTGTCGTCTCTGCCGTAATTTCGCCCGCCCCGTCACCGGCGGTATAAACGTTCCCCTGAATCTCCACCGGAAAATGAACCGCAATTTTCCCGGAGGTGGTATCGAGCTTTGCGCGAAATCCGTTGGTGGTTTCTCCGAGATTCAGCCTGATTTCACCGCTAGTGGAATCCAGTTTCAACCGTTCATATTTACCGGACAGCGTCAGGTTGATATCGCCCGATGTGGTGTCGGCACTCAGCGTCAGAAAGCTGCCGGAAAGTGTGATTTTACCGCTGGTACTGCTCACCGATGCGCTTGCGGTCTGCCCGATTGCCTCCACAAAAATATTTCCGGAGGTGGTGTCAAGTGCCAGTTCGCCCGCGCCGATGCGGGAAAGCCTTAACTCGCCGGAGGTGCTGTCCGCCGTCAGCTTGCCGGTGACCGCAAGATCCTCGGCGGAAACGTTGCCGGAGGTGGAATGAAGCTGTAGCTCCCGCGCGGTAAGCCCACTGACCGCGATTTTAGCGGCGGCGGTATCCACCTTTACCGTATCAAAATTGCCCTTTCCTTCCGGAATCAGCACCGTCAGGTATTTGCGCACCCGCACGCCGAAAACCATACGAAAGGTTGCGGGTTCTTCGTCCAGCACTGCCAGCTTGCCGTCCTTTATCCCCCAATACACGCTGTTTTCCTCCGGCATCGGGTTTCCCTTTTTATCCGTTACACGGATGGTGATATTTTCCTGCCCTGCGGGTGCCGGTGCTACGGTAACCCCGCCGCTGAGCCAGTTGATTTCCAGCTTTTCTACCGAATCAACCACGGTACCGTTGCCGACCTGATCGGCAAACTGCCCGTGATCGGAAGCAAAAACGATTCCACACTCCACGTCGTTTACCGCCAGTACGGTAATCAGACCGCCGAATATCAGCAGAATCGCCACGGTCACCATCCAACCCACGGTATGCTTTTTGTGAATCCGCACACCGGCTTTTCCCTTTTTGGGGAAATCAGCCTCGCTGACCGTTTCTCCCTCCTCCAGCTCCTTTGCCGCCGCGCGCGGGCGCAGATAGCAGGAAAACACAATCAGAAAAACACCGACCGCCACAAGGGTGAAGAACAATGCCGTGCCAAGCGCGTTGCTCCAAATGCAGGGCGGCACCACCGAAACGATGCAGAAGAAAATGCCGATTGCCAAAAAGGCATTGGAACGGCTGTTATCCCGGATGTTCCGCTCCGGGCTGTAGCTGTATGCGCTGTTATCCAGATATCCCCCGGTGGCTTTGAGCATCATCACAAGAAGAGCCGTTGCCGCGCCCGCAATCGGAAACAGCAGTAATGCAAGCATATCCCCGAACAGTGCCGGAACAATCGAAAGAATATACAGGACAACCGCCCCCGCAACCCCGATTCCGCGCCTTATTTTGCGGCGGCGCAATTCCTCCGGCGGGTAAATCCTGCCTTTGGAAGGCTTGACCGTTTTTTCGCCCTCGGGCTTGTGCAACAGCGGCTTGATGTCGCCCATTTCATCCAGCGCGATACGCTGTGCTTCCGTCTCGCTTTTTCCTTCGTCCGTCAGTTCACGGACGCGATCCGTAAGATTTCCGAGCAGTTCCTCAAACAGCGCGGCGTTTTCGGGCGTTTGGGGTGCGCCCTCAAATTCTTTTTTCAGATATTCCCGTAACGTATCGTTCATCGTTTCTCTCCTCCCGGATTGTCCGTACCGTAAATCAAGCTTTCAATGATGCCTTTCGCTCTGCCCCACTCCGCAAGATTTGCGGCATAGGTCTGCCTGCCTTTTTCGGTCAGGCGATAATAGCGGCGGCGTGCGCCGCTTTCCTCATCTCCCCAATAGGAAGAGATACAACCGGATTCCTCCAGTCTCCGAAACGCAATATACAGTGTAGCTTCTTTCATTTCGTACTCGTTGCCCGTGGCTTTTCGGATTACGCGGTTAATCCCGTAACCGTAATTGTCTCCTTCCGCCAGAATCGCCAAAATAATGGTGTCGGTATTCCCGCGGATAAGATCGGATGCGACTGACATTTTCTCACCTCCATAATCATTTTATCAAAAGATACATCGCCTGTCAAGGTATCTTGCAAAATTTTATAATTTTTCAGGGATACGGGAAAAGCCGCAGTTGAATTGCTACGGCGGGGGCGAAAAAACATATTGCGGCGGAAAAGCGGTGGCGTGCGGAAAAACCACGCAACGGCGGGGCGGCGTCGGGGTGGGAACCCGCGCACGACAAAAAATGGGCGATGTCGGAGAAAACCCGCGTTGCGGCGGGTGAAGTGAGGGCGGATGGAACCCACACACGGCAAAAAGCGGGCAATGTTGAAGAGCCCGCGCTACGGCAAAAGCGAACACAAACCCGAGGACGTCAAAAAGGGTGCCGTTTACGGCACCCTTTTTTCCTGATTTTCTTTTCTGACGATGCGGCGGGCTTCCCGCAGCATCCGGAATCCGTCACGAAGCGGGCGAATGTGCGAGCTGTTTGCAGTATGTACCCGCACGGGCAATTCCGTAACGGGCACACCTGCCCGTTTGGCGCGCAACAGCGTTTCCAACTCAAAGGAGTATCCGTTTTCACGAAGCGGGGTAAACAATGCCACCGCCACCGCCCCGGTATATGCCTTGCATCCGCTTTGCGGATCGCTGACCGGGAGCGCGGTGATTCTTTGCAACAGGCGGCGATACATTCCGGAAAAAATGCGCCTTGGCAAAGAGTACGCCCCATATCCGTCTTTCCCCGCACGCGTACCCACCGCAATGCCGCCGTTTTTTTCCACCGCCTGCAAAAACGGCAAGATAACCTCCGTGCCGTACGCAAGGTCGGCATCGGTATAAAAAATCAACTCTCCGCTGGCGGCAAGCACGCCGCGGCGCAATACCCCACCCTTGCCGAGATGCTCTCCTCTCAGCACACGGCAGGCGGATAGCCCCAGCCTTTCCACACGCGCTCCGCCATCGTCGGTACTGCCGTCATCGCAAAACAGAATTTCGGCATCATACGGCAGTTTTTCCACCGTCGCCGCAAGGCGGCGGGCGGTGTTTTCCAGCACTGCCGCATCGTTGTAAAACGGAATCAGAATACTGACCTTCACACCGCTCCTGCCTTTCGGTAAACGCCGAAATCCGCCTCGGCACCACAGGTAAGCGTTTTGATGGCGGCAAGCCGTTCTTTTCCCTCCCGGGGAGTGCGGTAATAGTACGGTGTCATCGCAAAAAGATTCTGTGCGTCTTCGCCCGAAAGCTCCATTG
>CAKSPL010000052.1 GCA_934481325.1 uncultured Eubacteriales bacterium
AGCCTCGGCGGGGGCGTTTGTTTTGTCGGCGCAGGAGGTAAACAGCGCGGCAGTGACCACAGTCAGTAAAAAAAGCAAGGTGAACAAAAAATTGCGGAGTTTCATCATTTCCTCCTCCTGTTTCGGATTCCGCGTTACATCGTAGTGCGGTGGAAACAGTATACCATAGCAAACAAGGAAATTCGACGAAAAATATGAAATAAAAGCCAATTATTCTCGTGACTCCCTTTTTTGCGCCGAAAAACCGCGAAAAAATTGCCAATCATAAATTTTCGCTCGGGGAACACAATAGTAACAGAGCGTGCAAACGCTCACAAAATTGAGAGGTCCGCACGCCGCCGACGGGCAGATGTGCCGGAGGATGGCAGAAAGCGGACAAAGGAGTTTCAAATGGCAAACAAGACTGCAAAGCAGGCACTCGAACAGTTCAAGATGGAGGCTGCCAACGAGGTTGGCGTAAACCTTCAGCAGGGCTACAACGGTGATCTCACTGCCCGTCAGGCCGGCTCTATCGGCGGTCAGATGGTCAAGAAAATGATCGAGAGCTACGAGAACCGCATTTCCAAGTAACAGTAAAGAAACGACTTGGGGGTCGCATCGCTTGGTGCGGCCCCGTTTCTTTACATATCTCCGGTCAGGCTGAACCGGCGGAGATATCCGAACCCGCCGCAAACGGCATTTGCGCAACCTTGCGGGTTTTCCGCCGGCGGGCTGATGCGGAGGTGATTTTTTTGGCAATGACGCTCTCTTTTATCGGCGGGCTTGCCTTTTTCCTTTACGGAATGTCGGGACTTGGAAAGGGGTTGACCAAGCTGTCGGGCGGCAGAATGGAGTCCGTGCTGGCAAGAATGTGCCGCACGCCGCTTCGCGGGGTGCTGTTTGGGGCGTTGGTGACTGCCGCGGTGCAATCCTCCTCAGCTACCACGGTCATGGTGGTGGGGTTTGTAAATGCGGGAATGATGTCGCTCTCTCACGCGGTCGGGGTGATTATGGGTGCCAATCTCGGCACCACACTGACTGCGTGGTTGCTCTCGCTCTCGGGGCTGTCGGGGGAAAATCCGTTCCTGTTTCTGCTCACCCCTGCGGCACTCTCGCCCCTGCTTGCGGCGGTGGGAACCGTTTTGTTGCTGTTCGGCAGGCGGGATCGCCCGCGCGACCTCGGCGCGGTGCTGGCATCCTTCGGGATTTTGTTTGCGGGGCTGGAAGCGATGAGTGCCGCTGCGGCACCCTTGGCGAAAAATCCCGCCTTTGCCTCGGCACTCACGATTTTCAAAAATCCCCTTGCGGGGCTGCTCGCCGGAGCCTTACTGACGGCAATTTTGCAGTCCTCTTCGGCATCTGTCGGCATTTTGCAGGTGCTGGCGGGCAGTGGCGCGCTCACGGCGGAAATGGCGGTGCCGATTGTGATGGGGCAGAATATCGGCACCTGCATCACGGCTTTGCTTTCGGGTGTGGGAGCAGGGAAAAACGCCAAACGCGCGGCATTGATTCATTTTTATTTCAACTTTTTCGGTGCAGTGATTTTGCTGCTGCTGTTTTACCTGTTGCGTGCTATCCGGGTAATTCCGACAGGGCTTGCGGTGGACGAGGCGGCGGTGGCACTGATTCATACGATATTCAATTTGGCTGCAACGGCAATTCTGCTTCCGTTCTCGCGGGGGCTGGTGCGCCTTGCTACGCTGACCGTGCGGGAAAGCACGGGAAAGGGCGGAAAAGAAGAAGAAAAAGAACAGCTTGCCCTGTTGGATGAGCGGTTTCTCGGCTCTCCCTCCTTTGCACTGGGGCTTTCCCGCGCGGCGTTCCTGCGGATGAGCGAGCTGACGGGGGATAATTTCCTCTCCGCCTGCCTGCAATTGGAAAACTACGATGCGGCGCGCGCCGCGCGCATCCGGGCGCACGCCGCCCTTGCCGAAAAATACGAAAAATCGCTTTCCTCTTACCTGGTCAGGCTTTCCGCAACCCGCCTGCATCCAAAGGAGGCAGGCGAGGTCACCTTGCTGATTTCCGCGCTCCCCGATGCGGCACGCATCGGGGAGCGGGCAACGCACGCCGCCGCGCTTGCCGCGGGGGAGGGGGAGAGCGGCATTGCGCTTTCCGCCGCCGCGCGGGCGGAACTGGAAACCGCGCGCACGGCGTTTGAGGATCTTGCCGGCAGAGTGCGAAAACTGCTTGGAAACGGCGTGTATGATGACGCACGCACGGCGGAGGCACTCGCGGGAGTGCTGGAAGGACTGCTTGACCGGATGCGGCGGAATCAGGTGATGCGGTTGCGGCAGGGCGTCTGCTCCCCGGAGGCAGGGAGTGCATTTTCCTCCTTTATTTGCGACCTGGAAAGCGTGGTTGCGCACGAGCGGCGATTGACCGCTGCCGGGATGCGGCGCAAGGGCAACGCGTTTGACCCTCTGCGCCCGACCAAAGCCTTGCGGGAGCTGGACGGAACCTTTGACGCCGCCTATCATCGGTTCGCGCTGAAATACCGAATCTGAACGGAAATATCTCCGTTTTGGAAATTCGGAACCTGATTTTACCATTTATTAAAAAATAAAATCATAAAATTGGAAAAATCCGCTTGACAAATTAGAAACCTTGGGTTATACTGAAATCAGTAAAATGCCCGGAGGTGTAAAGATGAAAAAACAGGAAAGAGAAGCGGCGGAAAAATATTTGTTGCAACGCATCTATGAGGAAGACCCCGATTTTGTGGACAAAACGATGGCGGCGTACGGGGTTTCCCGCTCTACGGTTTACAATTATATCAATACCTTGCAGGACAACGGCGAGCTGGAGCGTGTGGGCGGCTCAATGCCTTATCGGATCAAATATCAGACCACGCGCGTGACGATTGACCCCACGAGAGATCATTCCGAGGATCGGATTTTCAATCGCGATGTGGCACCGCTCCTGGAGGATTTGCCACAGAATGTGCAAAAAATCTGGCGCTATGCCGTTACCGCTATGCTGAATAACGCACTGGAGCACGCCCGCGCCTCGGCGATTATCTGTGTGGTCAGCCGGAACCGCCTTTCCACGATTGTGGGGGTGTTGGACAACGGCGTGGGAATTTTCCGCAGAATCCAGCAGGATCACAAGGAGACAACGGGGGAGATTCTCTCAGTGCCGGAGGCGGCATCGCTCCTGTATGCGGGCGGATACAGCGGCAAGCCGGACGCACATTCCGGGGAGGGGATTTTCTTTACCTCCCGCCTGATGGATCACTTTGCCATTCGCTCCGATTTTCAGCTGTTTACCCCCTTTGAGGCGGACGCAGAGGAGGACGGCGGCGAGCGGTTCCGCGGTACTGCCGTACAGATGGCACTTTCCAATGACTCCGACAAGGAGCTTTCTGCAGTGATGGATCGCTACGTTACCCCCGAGGAGGGTTTTTGCCGCACCGAAATCCCGGTTTTGCGGTTTTTTGACGGGGAAGCACCGATGTCCCGCTCCGAGGCACGGCGGTTGGGTGCCGTGCTGACCGATTTCAAGGAGGCGGAGCTGAATTTTGCCGGGGTGGATGAAATCGGCCCCGATTTTGCACACGAGTTGTTTGCCGTGTTTGCGCGGCAAACGCCCACGCTCACGCTGGAATGTACCAACACTTCACCGAAGGTGGAGGCAATCCTGCGCCGCGTGCGGTAAGGGGATGCGTCGGGGGGAGCCTTTTGCAAAAGGCTCCCCCCGCGAATCCTTTGTACAAGGACAGGGTACGCGATGCTTCTTGTGGCGTGCGGGGGGCGAGAAAAAATGCCGGGCGTGCGTGACGTTCTCTTGGGCGCGCGGCATTTTGTGGACAGGGCGCGTATATAAGGATAGATGCGCCGGGCGTCACAAGGGCTGATGCGCGCCGACAGAACGCCGTCGGGGTGCCGGGGTATGCGTGGGCAGAATGCGCCGACAGAACGCCGCCGGGGTGCCGGTATGCGTGGACAGAGTGCGCCAGCCGGAACGCCGATTCTGATGCGTGCAAAGTCTATGCAAAAATGATTGCAGAAGAACCGTTCGGTGCTGTGCAATAAAAAAGAGGCACATTGTGCCTCTTTTTTATTGCAGTAAGGTTTGCTTTTTTTGTTGCGGTAAAGAAAGTCTGTCTTTTCAATTGCGGTGAAGTAATCCGTTTTTTTCAACGGCAGGAGAATAAGCCGACCCTTTTCATTACAGGAAGTAGGTCTGCCCTTTCAATTGCGGTAAAGCAAGCCTTCTTTTTGCAGGTACTCATTCATCATCAGCACCCAGTCGGTTTGGATAAAGTCAAATCCGCGGCGCGCAAGCCATCCCCAACCGTTGGCTGGGTCATCGCAGAGCGAGCGGTCATCGGAGTGCCCGGCGGCAAGCTGCGTGCGGTAGTTGTAAATAATGGCGTTCGCCCAAACAAGCTTTTCGTCACGGTGCATTTTTTCCATAAATTCCGGGCTTGCTACCTCTGCGTTCTCATCGGTAAACAGCACCTCTGCCCCCACGTATCGGATATTGCGGTGCATCAGCTCCTCGTGGAGCGGGTGCGTATCCCGGACAATCGGCATAAAGGGCAGGTCGGGTGCGACCTCCTCCAACACCGAAAGCACCTTTTCGGTGGGGGTGGATTTTACCACCACGCGCTCGCAAAGACCGTGACGGCAGATTGCCTCGTAAATTTCCTTCGGGTGTCCCCAAAACTTGTCCACGTTGATAAAGCACCGGTTGCCGAAGCGTTCCAGCACCTCGTCCAGCGTGTTCACGCCAAACTGCGTGGGCGTGTGGTCAAAATTGACATAGCGCAGGTGCGAGATTTCCTCTGCGGTCAGGTTGGAGAGCCGTTCCGCACAGTAAAGATGTGCCGGCTCCATTTTCGGGTGAAAAATGAACAGCTTTCCGTCCGCGCTCATTTCCACGTCAATTTCAATCATATCCGCACCCTGCCGGAGTGCGATTTCATAGGCGGTAACCGTGTTGCAGGGTATGTTTCCGCCCGAAATGCCGCGGTGTGCCACGGTGATAATCTTCTCTTTTGCCCGTTCAAACAGCCCGTTCATCCGCCCGTTCTCCTTGCTTATTGATTTTGCATCGCGCGGCGCACACGCATCATTTCCTTCATCCGAAGCTCGGTATTGAGGATTTTTTTGCGCAGGCGAATGGATTTGGGGGTCACCTCAATCAGCTCGTCATCCACGATAAATTCGATGGCTTCTTCCAGTGAGAAGATGATCGGCGGGGTCAGGAGCAGTTTTTCGTCCGCACCCTTGGAGCGGATGGCGGTCAGCTGTTTTTCCTGGCAGGGGTTGACGGCGATATCGTCGTTCTTCGGGTTGCGACCGACAATCATTCCCTCGTAAACCTCGGTCTGCGGACCCACAAACAAATCGCCACGCTCCTGCGTGTGGAACAGCCCGTAGCGGGTGGTGATGCCCGCCTTGGAGGCAACCAGCGCACCGGTAAAGCGCATCGGGATTTCGCCGCGGTAGGGCTGATAGCTGTCAAAAATCGAGTTGATCACGCCCTCGCCGTGCGTAGCGGTGAGAAACTCGGAGCGATACCCGATCAGGCACCGTGCCGGAATGAGATACTCCACGCGCGTGCGACTGCCGATCGGCACCATTTCCAAAAGGTCGCCCTTGCGTTGCCCCAGCTTTTCCACAACCGTGCCGACAAATTCCTGCGGCACATCCAGCGTTACGCGTTCCATCGGCTCGCATTTCACGCCGTCAATCTCACGGAACAGCACCCGCGGGTTGGAGCAGCAAAGCTCATACCCCTCGCGGCGCATATTTTCAATCAGAATGGAAAGGTGCATTTCACCTCTGCCCGCCACCTTGAATTCATCGGTGGTGTCCCCGTCCGAAACGCGGAGCGATACATCGCGCATCGTTTCGCGGTAAAGCCGTTCGCGAAGCTGGCGGGAGGTTACGAATTTGCCCTCCTTGCCCGCCAAGGGGCTGGAATTGACCGAAAAGGTCATTTCCATTGTCGGCTCACTGACCTTTACAAATTCCAGCGGTTCAGGGGCGTTTATGCTTGTGATGGTATCCCCGATGGTGATGGAGCCGGCACCGGAGAAGCAGACGATGTCGCCCATTTTCGCGCTTTCCACGGGGACGCGGGTCAGCCCGTCAATCTGATAAATCGACACGATTTTGGTGCGCTTGGGCGTCTCGGTGGAATGGTAATTGCAGATCAGAGCCTCCTGGTTCTGCTTCAGCATCCCGCGCTCAATGCGCCCGATGCCGATGCGCCCCACGTAATCGTTGTAGTCGATAGAGGAAACCAGCAACTGCAATTCTCCGTTTTCGTCCCCCTCCGGGGCGGGGATATAGTCCAGAATAGTATCGAAAAGCGGGGTAAGGTCGGTGCCCGGTACATCCGCGGAGCGGCTGCAGGTGCCGGCTCTGCCGGAGCAGTACAGCATCGGGCTGTCCAGCTGTTCGTCACTGGCGTTGAGATCCATCAACAGCTCCAATACCTCATCCTCCACCTCACCGAGGCGTGCATCCGGTTTGTCGATTTTGTTGATGACCACAATCACGCGGTGGTTCAGCTCCAGTGCGCGTTGCAACACAAACCGGGTCTGCGGCATCGGGCCCTCCGCCGCATCCACCAGCAGGATTACGCCGTTCACCATTTTGAGGATACGTTCCACCTCGCCGCCGAAATCCGCGTGGCCGGGCGTGTCCACGATGTTGATTTTGACGTCCTTATAGTGAATCGCCGTGTTTTTGGCAAGAATGGTGATGCCGCGCTCCCGCTCGATGGCACCGGAGTCCATCACGCAGGTTACGGTTTCCTGATTTTCACGGTAAACACCGCCCTGCTTGAGCATCTGATCGACAAGGGTGGTCTTGCCGTGGTCAACGTGGGCGATAATGGCGACATTGCGAAGGTCATTGCGAATCATAAAATACCTCTCCGAATTACAGAAATATCACAAAAAGACATTATATCACAAAAAAATCATTTTGCCAAGGGGCAAGACGACGGTTTTTGTTTTTTTCTACCGATATTTTTAGTATAATTACATAAAAGCATCACAAAAATTCCCGAAAGGAATTGACAGCGGTGGCGGCGGGTGTTATAATAACATTAACGATAATACTCGGCGCGTTCCGCGCGAAAGGGGAAAAAATGAGCGCAACCTACGATTTTGTTTTGCAGAAAAAGCACCGCGCCTTCCGCCGGGAGGTGACGGAGGATTTTGCGGCGGAGTTTTCGGCGGAAAAGCTGCCGTTTGCCGAGCGGATTGTGAGGAGATTTGAGCGGCTTGCCGCCACCGAGGTGCCGCACATTCTGCCGGAGGAGCAGATTGTGTTTCTGCGTACCACGGGTAAAGCCCCCGATGTGATGACAAAGGAGGAATGGGAAGAATACCGGGCGAAAAACGGCGAGATTCACGAGCTGGGCTATACCTCCAACCTCTGCGGGGATTACGCGGCAATCATAAGAGAGGGGCTGGATTCCGTGCGCGGGCGTGCCGATGAATACGCGCGGCGTGAGATTGACGCGATTTTGTCCCTTGCCGACCGCTATCGGGAGGAGGCACTCCGCGTGGGAAGGCAGGACGTGGCAAGGGTGCTTTCGGTTGTGCCGCGAAAGCCCGCAACCACCCTTCGTGAGGCGTTGCAGTTTTTCCGGATTCTGCATTTTTCACTGTGGCTGGAAGGCTGTTATCACAATACCGTGGGGCGTTTTGACCAGTATATGTATCCGTATTTCGCGCACGACTTGGAGGCGGGAACGGAAACACCGGAGAGCGCGGAGGAATTGCTTGCCGATTTCTTTTTGTCCTTTAATAAGGACAGTGATCTTTATCCCGGGCAACAGCAGGGGGACAACGGGCAGAGTATGGTGCTTGGCGGCTGTGATGCCGAAGGGAACGACTGCTTCAATGCCC
>CAKSPL010000053.1 GCA_934481325.1 uncultured Eubacteriales bacterium
CGCACACATTGTAAATTCGCAATCATCAAAGATGATATTGCCGGATTTCAGATATCCGGAGGGGTGCAGCAGTCCGTCACAGGAGAGGTAGTTTTCTACGTTTCTGAACTCTCCGCACAGGCAGCCCCAAAGTCTTACCTCACCGCCGCACAGACTGCCGACCTCGCCGAGAGCTTCACGGCTCACGTCGTAGCGGGCGAGCTCGTAGTGATAGTGCTCGTTGATGATTTCCTCTTGCAAGACCTTGCCGCATTCCGTGCATTTCGTAATCGCCTTTACGCCGGCGGTGCAGACCTTTTTGTCGGTCAGGAATTCACCCTCGGTTACGGTGGCGCGATGCCCGTTCATAAAGTAGCGTACATAGGTTTTGCCACATTTAGAGCAGACGAAGTGTTCCTCGCCCACGCCTTCACAGCCAACGGCTGCTACGGATTTGACAAGCTCCCAGAGGTGCATCGTGTCCGAGCCGGTGTAGCTGCCTCCGATGATGCTCTGCACCTTGCCGGTTTTGGTGTTGACCATCAGAATCAGCGAGGTCTGCTCGGTCCGGGTGGTCATCTCTTCCTCGTACTTCTCGTTATACTCACCGTCATACGGCACGGGGGCAACGTTCTCCCCGTAGTATTTGTAAACGCCGTAGGAACGCACGCCAAGGCAAAGCAGGTTTGCCATCGCGAAGTCGCCGCAGTCCTCGGTAAGCAACACGGAAAGCTCGGTGCTGTTGAACACATAGGTGTATTGTGCATAAACGCGGAGCAGATACGGAGTGCCGTTTGCGTCTTTGCCACTGCCGATGATATAAATGTTGGAGAATTGAACCCACTCGCCGATGGAAGCAGGGGACAACTCACCCCGGAACGAAACGCCGATGCAGTTTCCGTTTTCGTCAAATTCCAGGGTGTAACGGGAGTCGTTCAGGAATTTGGAAAGGGTTTTCCGGTTCAGCCGTACGTTTTCGGTTTTCTTTGTTGTCTCGTCGATAAAGGCATTGATGTCGAGCTTGGCGGCATATTCGGTGGGCAGGGAGAAGGAGAAGGAAATCGAGCCTTTGTTCTCGCTGCTGTATTCCGAAACGTCCATATCCAGGGAAATTTCAAGCGATTTGATTTTGGCATCTTTGCCGGCGATAATCGAAACGTGCAAATCCTTGCCGAGCAAGCCGAGGTACTTGCGGATGTTCTCGGCAATTGCTTCTGCCGAAACTGCTCCGGGTTTCTTACTGTCATCGTCTTCGTTAATAACAGGATCGGAAAGAATCTCATCCTCCCCGGAATCCGGAGGATTGGGCTCCGAAGGATCGGAGTCACCCGGGTTCATCAGACCCAGAATCAGCTCAATCGGGTTGGCGGCACCGTATTCCGCCAGCGCGGAGGAAACGGCATCTTTCAGATCCTTTACGGTGATCTGCCCCTGGTCGGAGGATTCGTTGATCTTTTCCACCGCCATTTCAAACAGCGTCTTTTTGTCGGCAATCAGCTGATTGAGCAGGTCAATTACGGTAAGGGGAGTGCCGTCCTCTTTGGTGCCGAGATTGATGCCCGCGGCACGGAGTACGTCCTCCACGGTCTCAAAGGCACCGCCCGTGAGGGTGGCAATCGTTTCATTGAGCTTGTTGTAAAGGGCTTTTTCGTCAAGACCCTGATCGTTGCACTTCTTTATCAGCTGTGCCACGGTGCTGTCGCCGATTTCAAAAATCTTTGCTTCCAGCTTTTCCAGCGCACCCTCGCCGAACAGGTAATCCGCCATATCGGAAACGGTTTCGCTGAGCAGGAAGTTGCGGAGCTTTTCGAAGCTGAAGGTGAATACAAAGTCCTCACCGTCACGGGTGACGTCAAAGAACCCGAGCAGTGCGCGGCGTGTCGCCTTGCCGATTGCGGCAAAGTCGGTATTGCCGGCAGGCAGTTCACGGAGGGCTTTCACCATTGTCGGAATCTGACCGAACACGGTCAGGAGCATTCCCGCGGTGGCACTTGCCTCGGAGGTTTCCGCCATTTGCTGCAACAGATCCTCCAAAGACAGCTTGCCGTATGCCGAGGTCATCTTGTCAAGGAATTCCCGCGCGGGATAATCGCCGAATTCATCGGGCTGACCCTCATAGCTGAAATACAGCGTGCCGTCACGCAGGGCGGCGCGGAATTGCAGCGTCGGGTGGTCAATCCCGCGAACCATCACCATCTGACCGTAAGCATTGCCGGTGAGCCTGCCGTTTTCGTCAAACGAGAGAACCAGCTCGGCAAAATGCACGATGATAGACATATCCGTGGTTTCTACATCTGCCCGGTAGCGGTAGGGGGCGGTAATCACGAAGCTGTTCAGGCGCAGATTGAATTTCTGCATTCGGTTATCCGCCAGCAGGCGACCGAGGTACTCGTCGGAAAGCAGACCCTTTCCGCATTTTTCACAACTGGCAACGCCGGTGTGACCGAGTGCGTCGGTATAATTGCTCTTTTTCTCCAGACCGCACTTGCCGCATTTTTCCAGCGTATAGCCACGTTCCTCGCAGGTGGGTGCGATGGTGGAGGTGACAAATTCGTGCGCACAGCCCTCACCGCAGACGGAGCAAACGCCATCCTTCATCTGATGGTTTCCGGTAGCGGGAGTGCCGACCTTGCCGCAGACCATACAAACCTGTGCGTGACCGCAGTCAGCCGCCGCGCGATCCCAGGTGTGGGCGGCGGGCATTTCGTTAATCCGGCAGGAATAGTCGCAGGCGCGGCATTCCATCAGGGTGTAGCCGCCCTCTGTGCAGGTGGGAGCCACAACGGTTTCCTTGAAGTTATGACCCTGTGCAATCACGAAGTTGTTTTTCAGCACGTCGCCGCACACCGTGCAGGTGTTGGTGGTGTAGCCGTCGGTCGTGCAGGTCACCGGTGTGATTTCGCTTCTGTAATCGTGCGCCTTCTGCGGGATGGTTTCCACATAGGAAATCCGGCAGTTGCCGCAGGTTTTCGTTACGGAGCCCGCCGCCGTGCAGCTTGCGTCCTTCCGGTCGGATTCCGTCCAGTTATGACCGAGCGCGGGCGTGTATTCGTTTTTTTCCTCGTCGCAGGTCAGGCACTTGTAAACCACGGTTCTGGAATGCGTGCAATCCACCGTTTCTCCCGTTGCGGAAACGAGATTCCAGTTGTGACCGGTCGCAGGGAGGACAGAGTGCTTTCTCGTGTTGTGGCAACGCAGGCAGATCGAGATGGTGTAGCCCTCCTCCTCGCAGGTGGGAGCCACTACCACGTCGCGTTCGCTGTGTCCGTACAGAGCGCAACGCTCCGCAGGGGTCAGCCGGGTTACGGTGTAGGTGGAGAAATGATCCGCCTCAAATACCGCGTAACCGTTGACATATTTGGCGGTGTAGAATTTCAGAGTACCGTTGCTATCAATATAAAATACCGCAATGTTGTCGGGGTCGTCGTCCTCGGTCAGCATGTAGGGAATGCGTACCGTTACCTTACCGCCGTCGAACGTGACCGCAGAACCGTCACTCGAAATTCCGAAGTTAAAGACCAGTGCGACATCTTTCAGATATCCCGCGCCTTCGCCAAGTTCTCCTATTACATCCGCAAGCTTGAGCTTCTCGGCGGTGAAGGTTGTGTTTTGACCCAGCTTGTTTTTCACGGTTTCGTCCAGCGAGAGGGAAGCGTTTTTCAACGCAATCTCGTCGGAAAGATCTCCGTTTGCCACCTCGGCAGTGTCAGAATCATACACGGTCTTGGTTTTATTGCATCCCGCAACCGTACAGGTGTAAACGGTTTTCCCGCCCGAGGCTTTGCCGTTGCCCCAGCTATGGGCGGTTGCATCCTCGTATTTCTCGGTGCGGGTTGCGCCGCACACGGTACAGGTGTAGGTCTTGATTCCTGCGGTTTTACAGGTGGCAAAGGTGGTTTCCTTTGCCGCGCCGTAGTGGTGCATCGTCAGCGTTGCGGTTTTGTCGGCACCGACACAGCCCTCGTTCGCGCAATCTGCGTGATACGCCTGCAAATATTCGCAGCTCTCGCCGATTTTGGTCGGCTCACCGACTGCTACGTATTCACCGAGCTGATGCCCGAGAGCCTTTTCCACAATATCCGTATAGCTGTGTCCGCATTCGGAGCAGGAATAGGTGAGGGTGGCGTTTTCGGTACAGGTCAGCTTTGTGGAGCCGATAATGCTGTACTGATGTCCCTTTGCAATCTGAACGGCACTGCACACCGTGCAGGTCAGGTCGTCCTCACAGCCGGGATCTTCCTTGTCCCAGGTATGACCCAGTGCCGCGAGAGAGGGATTGTTCAACAGGGTTTTGCCCTCTGCATCCGAGAAGTTGGCACCGCAGTCCTCGCAGTGCCAGTATTCCACGTTGCCGGCTGTCAGGCAGGTGGGGGCAACCGCGTCCTTTTTCACCAGCTTGTGGGCAATTGCGTGATTCAGAATGTAATTACAGTCCAGGCACACCTGCGAGGTGGTGGAGGTTGCCTCCGGTCCCGGTCTGTGCGCCTCATCGACGGTAACGGCATCACAGTTCAGGCATTTGTGATGATGCCCGTTTTCGTTGCCGATCCATTCGGTGCCGTACTGATGCGCGGCTTTGGTAACAGAGCGGTTTTCGGTTGCACCGCATTTTCCGCAGGTGCGTTGCTCTGTGCCTTCGGCAACACAGGTGGCGGCGGTCTTTACGGACCAATCGCCCCACTGATGCTCGCAGGCTTCGGTTTCGTTTCCGTTGCCGGTCTGATTCTTGTCCTTACACGCACTCAGCGTGACGGCACAGACACACAGCAAAAGAACCGCAATCAGGAGCAAAAATCGTTTTTTCATAGTGTTTCCTTTCTCCTTTGCATAATGGTTTTTCGTGCATAAACCGCTATTGGTTTCTACCTAACATTATATTAGCAAAATTTTCTTGCAATGTCAATAGAAACAGCAAATTTCTCTGACTTTTTGCAGGCGGGGGAAGGGAGTTGCCAAGCGGGAAAACGACAACAAATTCCGGGCAAATGTGAACAAAAAGAAAAAAATAAACAACAATTCGGCACAAAACGCGCTAAAAATCAAATACTATTTGTGTATTCATACGAAATTACATAAAAATGGCAAAAAAATATTGACAAGGAAACGGCAAGTCATTATAATAGGTGTACAAATTGTGACGGTGCGAAGGCACCTTTGTGTTTTTCAGCTGTTTCTTTCTCGCACGCAGGCGCGTGTGTAGGGAAAGGCAACGCATCCGGCGCAAAAGCTTTCCCGCCCGCACGGGCATAAAATGACCGTGCGAAACCTTGCCGGCGCGGGCGTCGGCGTCACTTATTTTGTTTCGGAGGTTACATATGGCAACACAGGAAAAGCAAAAGGAAACTTTACAGAATTCCGAGGGCTGGATTGAAATGCAGACCAAGTTTGAGGCTTATACCGGAAACGAGCCGTATTTGTTTGTCAGCTACTCCCACAAGGATACCAAGGTGGTATATCCGATTCTGGATGCGCTGTATGACAAGAAATACCGCATCTGGTACGATGAGTCCTGCGAGAACGGAAACGATTTCCGGGATGAATTGCGGCATCGGATCGAAAAGGCGGAGGCGGTGCTTCTGTTTGTTTCCCACAGTTCGATGGAGTCCCCCTTTTGCGGGATGGAGATTATTGTAGCAAGAGAAAACAACAAGCGTCTGTATCCGATTTATCTGGACGACGTGGAGGTCCCCCCGGCGTTTGCGATTCTTCTTTCCAACACGCATCACGGAACACCGGAAAATATGGAGAAGCTGATTCGCGCGCTGGTGCGTGACCTGCCCGCGGTGGCTATGGATCGCCTGACGATTGGAGACGGAGAATTGAAGAAGTGTGAAGATAACGGAACCGAAATCACGGTAGACGAGGGCGTGCGTGTAATCTGCGCCGATGCGTTCAAGGACCGCAAGGCACTGCATAAAATCATTCTGCCCGAAACGCTGGAAGAGATTGAAGGCGAGGCATTCCGCGGGTGCAGTAATCTGGAAGCTATGGACGTGCCGGAGCGCACGATGCGCATCGGTTCCAGTGCCTTCCGCGATTGCATCCATATGACAAAACTGATGGTGCGCAACAGCTGTATCAAGATCGGGGAGCGCGCGTTTGAAAACTGTGCCACACTTGCCGACATCACGCTGCCGGATGAGCTGACCGAAATCTACGGCGGTGTGTTCAACAGCTGTAAGAGCCTGGAAAACATCAAATTGCCGAGCCGGCTGACCGTGCTTGGCGAGAGCGCGTTTGCCGACTGCGTGAAACTGCAGACCGTGGACGTGCCGGAGGATGTGGTAAAGATTGACGACCTGGTGTTCAACGGTTGTGTGAGTATGACGAAGATCGAACTGCACGAGGGGCTGAAAAAGATCGGCAAGGGTGCGTTCAAAAACTGTTCCGCACTTAAAACCGTGGAGCTGCCCGCGTCGGTTTCCAACATCGGCGACGCGCCCTTCCGCGGGTGTGAGTCGCTCAAATCCATTCGCGTGGCACCAAAAAACAGATGTTACAAGTCCGAGCCGAACAAGCGCGAGGGCAACGATCACGTGCTGTTCAACAAAAACAAGTCTGTGATTATCGCCTATCCCGCCAGTAGCCGTGAGGTGCAGTACGACGTGCCGGACAGCGTGACCGTAATCAGCGACTGGGCATTCTGCGAATGCAAAAAGCTGAACCGTATCACCATTCCGGACAGCGTACACGAAATCGGCGAGGGTGCCTTCTGCAATTGCGCCCTGCTGGACGAGGTGGAAATTCCCGACAGCGTGGAGAAAATCGACGACTGTGCGTTCCGCGGCTGTACCAGTCTGGAACGGGTGGTCATCCCCTCCTCAGTGAAGGATCTCGGTTGGGGCATTTTTGACGGGTGCGAATCCGTGGTAACCGTTTACTGCGACGAAGGCTCCGAAATTCAGAATTACTGCCGCCGTTGCGGAATCAAAGAGGCGCGGATTTCCGAAAAAGAAAACATCTGATTTCCAATCAGCCGCATCCGCGGGTGCCTGCGGCACACCGCGGTGCGGCTTTGGCGCATTTTTCCATTTGACTTGGAGGTGACTTTATGCAGGCGTGGTTTGGGGCGCAGGGAAAAACGCTGTTGTCCTCCCTTCCCGAAAATATCGGAATTTACCTGGTCGTTCTGTTTTTCGTATTCGTGGGGATTACGGCGATTTTTTCGCTGACTAAACGGTTTATGCAGAATGTGGCGGCACTGGCGGCGGCAGTGGTTTCGGCACTGGCAACCTTTTTGCTGGTGGGTTCCATTTACGATGTACTCCTCAAAAGAGAGGGCGTGCAGAATGCCATCAACGATTTGCTGGCACAAATGCCGGAGCTTGGTGCCTCGGCGGAAAGCGTAGCGGCACTTTCCCGCTTTGTGGTGAGTCTGATTGCGGTTCCGGTTCTGTTTCTGATTGTTTACGGGATTCTCAGCCTGGTAATCAGCATTGTATTTGCCTTCCGTAAAGAGGAGCATACCGAAAAGGACGAGAAAAGAGCGGGTGCCTTTTCCACGGCTATCAAAATAGGCTCCGGCGTGCTGACCGGTGTGGTGGCGTTTGTGGCTTACTTTTACCCCTCGCACTCCTTCGTGGATCTGATGACTCTGCCGCCTATCCTGTTGGCGGCCTTTGCCGTGGTGAAGGGAATCCTGTATTTTGTACAGAAGCATTCTCCGCACTCTGGGTTCTTCCGCAAAACCATCGGGCTTCTTGCAGGGGGCGTGACGGGTGCTTTGATGTTTGCAATGCTGTTTTTCCCGTTCCTGTCGCTGGCGGATCTGGCTTGCTCCGGGATAGAGGCAATCCCGCCTGAGGCACTTGCCTGCTATGAGGAGAACAGCGCAAAGG
>CAKSPL010000054.1 GCA_934481325.1 uncultured Eubacteriales bacterium
GGGGCGAAGGGTTTGCGCGCCTTTCCTACGCCTACTCGGTGAAGCACATCGACAAAGCCCTGGAACGGATGGAGGATTTTCTGAAATCGCTCAAAAGCTGAAAAATTTGTGCCAAATCAAGCAAACGCCCGCCGTTAAACCGGCGGGCGTTTTTGAGAAGTCGCTCGGGTTACTGCTCCGTGTCGGTGCGGAACGCTTTTTCCAACGCGCCCGCCAAAAGGATTCCCGTGCCGTTCACCAGCAGGTCGATTTCCTTCGGAGAGACAAAAAAGCCCTGCTTTGCCGTGAGAAAACTGCGGATTTCCTCCTCCCGTTCCCCGAAGCCGAATTCCTCCATCGCGTCCGCAATCAGAGTGGTGGAATCCACTACCGTCGGCACACCGAGTGCCATCACGGGCGCGCCCACGCTTTCCGCATTCAGAGCCTTGCGGTTGTTACCGATGCCGGAGCCGGGGTGAATGCCCGCGTCCGAGAGCTGAACCGTGGCGGCAAGGCGATCGGTCGATCTTGCCGCCAGTGCGTCCACCGCCACCACGAGGTCGGGATGGCACGCCTGCACGGCTCCCCGCACCAATTCCACGGTTTCCAGCCCGGTCTGACCAAGCACGCCGGGGGTCAGTGCCGAAATTTCACATAACCCCAGTGTGGAGAAAAGTGCCGTATCAAGGCGGCGCAGATGCCTTGTGACCGACAGTCGCCGCACGGTTTCGGGTCCTATCGCATCCGGGGTGATTTCCGCATTGCCAAGCCCCGCCACCAGCACCGAAAATCCCGTGCCGATACGCCCGCCACACATCCGCTGCGCCATTTCGCGGATCTCAACGGCAAGCGCACAGCGCACGCGATCCGCCTCCACCTCGTCCAGCTCGCGGATGCTGCCGCATTCCAACGTCACATACCGCCCGCACGGCTTGCCCAGCCGCTCTGCCGCCGCCGCACTTTTGATCTGCACCCGTGTGATGGTGCATCCGCCCGCCTCACTGCGGCTGACCCGCACTCCGTCCCGTTCGGTCTCCACGCCGCATTCCGCCGCAAGATCACTGCGCCACATCCGCTCCATTTTCCGCTCCGTTTGCCGTTTTGGGCAGTCCTTTCCTTTTTTGCTATGTGTATTATGCCCATTTTTCGTGTCAATTATTGTGCAAGTGTCCAAACCTTTCTTTTTTATAAGGAGCAATGCTTGAAATTCCGCACAAAGTATGTTATAATGTACTTTGCAGTATGACATATTTCCGGCTCACCCCGGAATGTCCTTTCCAAAGGAGGAAAATCAAGATGATCAAGCGCGTGACGGCACTCCTGCTGTGCCTTGCGACTCTGGTGCTTTGCCTTGCCGGCTGTTCACACGGAGATAACGACAAGGGCGCATACATCCGGATGTATCTGACCCAACCGATCTACGATATGGATCCGTTGGAGGCTTTTGACAACGCGGAAACTCTCCAGGTGGTTGACCTGCTCTTTCTCGGGCTTTTCAAAGCGGACGAGGACGGAAAACCGCAGAAATCCCTGGTGGACAGCTACAAATACACCGAGAACAAAAAAGAAGGCAAGTACACCCTGCTGCTGACGCTGAAATCCACCAACTGGTCGGACGGGGTTGCCGTTTCCGCCAACGACGTACAGTACGCTTTCCGTCGGCTGTTCAAAACCGATGTCTCGCACCCGGCGGTGGCAATGCTTTGCGACATCAAAAACGCACGGCAGATTATCGCGGGTGACACCAGTGAGGATCACCTCGGCGTTTCGGTTATCGACAATCTGAACGTGGAAATCGAGTTTGAGGGTCCTGTGGATATAGATACCTTCCTGCCTGCGCTTTGCAGTCCCGCACTTTATCCCCTGCGCGAGGATATTGTGGAGGTCAATGCCGACTGGGCAAAGAAAAGCAGCACGATGGTGTGCAGCGGTCCCTTTATCGTGCGTTCGATGAAGCCTGACGAGAAGGACGGCTTTATCCTGGAGCGGAACAGCTACTATATGCGCAACCGCACCAAAGACAAGCTGGACAAATACGTTACCCCGTACCGCATCGTGGTGGACTACACCACGGACGCCGCAAAACAGTTTGAGCTTTTCAATTCCGCAGAGGCGGGGGCACTGTATTATTTCGGGCATATTCCGCTTTCCGTGCGCAACATTGCCGCAAAAGCGGACATTCTGAAAAAAGCGGACGTGACCGACGCACCCTCCACGCACGTGTATTATCTCAACGAAAAAGCGGAAATGGGCGGCAAGTTGCTGTTTGCCGACGCCAAGGTGCGGCAGGCACTCTCGCTGGCACTGAATCGCCAAGCGATAGCAGATACCATCGTTTACGCAAAGGCGGCGGACGGACTGGTACCCTACACCGTACGCAACCGCCCCGACAAGAAAACCGAATTCCGCAAGAAAGCGGAATCCTACCTTTCCGCAAATGCCAACATTGAGGAAGCGAAAAAACTGCTCGGCGAAGCGGGCATCACTGCCTCCGATTACGCGTTTTCCATCACGGTTGCCTCCTATGACGAGGATCATCTTGCAATGGCAAACCTGACCAAAACAGCCTGGGAAGCCCTCGGCTTCAAGGTCAGCATCAAGACAACGGCACCCACCGAGGTAATGGGAACCACGATTGACGATGACGGAAACGAAACCGTTGTCGGCACCGATGTGTGGGATGACCCCTACAAAACGGCACTGAAAACGGGAAATTTTGAGGTCATTGCCCTGGATCTGGTTGCCACCTCGTCCGATGCGTTTTCGGTTCTCGCTCCCTTTGCAAAGCAATTTTCGGGCAACGCCATCAACCTGGATACCACGGTCAACCCCAACTACGGGCTGACCCCGCACATCACGGGATATGACAGCGAGGCTTACAACGCAAAAATCGAAGAAGCGTTTTCCTCTGCCAAAGCAAAGGATCGCTCCGCACGCCTGCACGAGGCGGAAGCCATCCTGATGAGTGACCTGCCTGTCATCCCGGTGGTATACAATCAAAACGTGTCGCTGGCATCCAAAAAGCTCGGGAAGTTTGAAAGCTCTTTCTTCTGCGTGGCGGACTTCACCAAGACCAAGCTCTCCGGATACTGGAAAATCGCCCTGCGTGACGAATTTGTAAAAGAAGAAGAAACCACCACACAAAAATAAACAAATTTCTACGGGCAGGCGGAAACGCCTGCCCGATTTCTCACCAAGCAGAGCCAAAAATGCCCCCTTTCTGAGAGGAGAAAAGAATGCAGATTTTTAACCTTTCCCCCGGCGGAATCGCCGCAAACTGTTATTTTGTAGCGTGCGGTGACACCGCCGTGCTGATTGATGCAACCGCCGCACCTGCCGCAGTAGAGCGCGCCCAGCTGGAAAGCGGCGCGCATCTTGCGGCAATTCTCTGCACGCATGGGCATTTTGACCACCTGCTTTCGGAAAAACAACTGCGGGCAACCTTTGGTGTTCCGCTATATCTCCATACCAAGGATGCAGAAAACCCGGCGGACGCGGACAAAAACGCATCCGAAGCGTGTGGAATCCCGCGTGTTTTCCATCCTGCCGACCGCCTTTTGACCGACGGGGAAGAATTGCATTTCGGTGGGCTTTCCTTCCGCGTGATGCACACACCGGGGCATACCAAAGGCTCGGTGGTGTACCTCACGGAAAACGCTGCTTTTACAGGAGACACTCTGTTTGAAAACGGTTTCGGGCGCACCGACCTTTACGGTGGAGACTTTGCGGCTCTGCGGCACTCCCTGGAAGCACTGTCAAAGCTACCGCCCGATACGGAAATTTACCCCGGGCACGGAGGTTCGGCAAGGCTTGCCGATGCACTCCCCGGGCGCAAACAGCACCAATAACAAATCTGAACATCTGTTTCGGACTGCAAAACCCTTTGACCGGAATAACGATGATCTCCCGATGATAACAAAAGAACCGGATTGGGATTTTGTATGTCCGTGAATTCAGGAGATGAAAATGATTGATTTATCTGTATCCGGAGCTTTGGAAAAAGATATGGTGGTATTTTCCCTGAACGGCGAATCCAAAGCCGTAGATCCGTTTACCAAACAAATTCATTTTTCTTTGGAGGAAAAGAAAACCTACCGGCTTTATTTTGAACAAAAGCCCGCACAATATATCCCCCCGCTGTGCCGAAATCCTGTTGAATATGGTACTCCTGCCCATCCGAGGCATCTTCAATGTACTGACCTTTCACACGATTCAGGCCTGGGAAGAAGACATCTCCGCCTTTCGGGTTTCCGGATGCCTTGACATCTGTCTTGACCGCGATACGGAAATATTCTTTGAATGGAAGCCCGGAAAATTTGAAAAGCAAACCAACACCTTTTACAAACCGACAATTTCCTTTTCGCCGGATATGCAAGCAGAACAGACCTTCCTCCCGGATGAAAAGGAAATTATCAAAAATTATCGTACTATGCGCAAAGCGTCTGCTCGGCATATGTTCTTCTCCTTGCCCTCCTGCTTTATCTGTCATTTGTCGGATTCAGAAACGGGATGTACACTGCCGGTATCGTGACTTCCGCACTCCTGATCGCCTTCCGTATCCTGACATTTGGTTTAATCTTACACAGCTCCCGAAAACGAACCCGCCTGGTATCCGTTTTCACCGCGCAACATATCCAAAAAACAAAATGAATACAAGTCGTTATTTTTTTCTCCGCACTTCTTTCAGAGGTGCGGAGTTTTCCTTGACTTTTCTTCCCAAAAATGATATAATGCAATCAGTAAAGACCACCGCAAACAGAAAGAATACAAAAATATAATTTGAGGTAAAATTTATGGACACAATCGCTCTGGCAGAATTGCTTTTTCCGGACGTAACCGAAACGCCCGCCGAGGAGGAGGCAAAATTCCCGCCCCGCAACCTCCCGGAGGGGGCTGTCGTTTCGCGTATGGCTCCCAGCCCCACGGGGTTTGTGCATCTGGGAAACCTGGTACAGGGGCTGACCTCCGAGAGAATGTGCCACCAATCCGGTGGGGTTCTCTTTCTCCGCGTGGAGGATACCGACGCAAAGCGCGAGGTCCCCGGTGCGGTGAAAATTCTGATTGAATCCCTGAAGCATTACAGC
This sequence comes from uncultured Eubacteriales bacterium, assembly GCA_934481325.1. Lineage (GTDB taxonomy): Bacteria > Bacillota > Clostridia > Oscillospirales > CAG-272 > Firm-07. The sequence continues at coordinate 5,064 of CAKSPL010000054.1, forward strand.
ATCTTTTTTGACGAGGGTGCCACCATTGACGGAGATAACGGTGCCTACGGCCCCTACCGCCAGCGTCAGCGTGTGGCAATCTATCATGTCTTTGCCAAACAGCTGGTATTACAGGGAGAGGCCTATCCGTGCTTTTGCACGGAGGAGGAATTGGCCGAAATTCACGCAAAGCAGGAAGCCGAAAAGGACAATTACGGCTATTTCGGCAAGTGGGCTGTCTGGCGTGACCGCCCGATTGAGGACATTAAGGCGGCAATGGACAAGGGGTTGCCGTGGGTGCTCCGCTACCGCTCCACCGGCTCCATTCAGAACAAAATCCGCTTTACCGACCTCATCAAGGGCAATCTGGAACTGACCGAAAACGATATGGATCACGTCCTGCTGAAATCCGATGGCATCCCCACCTACCATTTTGCGCACGCGGTGGATGACCATCTGATGCACACCACGCACGTGGTGCGGGGGGACGAATGGTTGCCGTCACTGCCCTTCCACCTCCAGCTTTTCCGCTCGCTTGGCTTCAAGCCCCCGAAATACCTGCACATCGGGCCTCTGATGAAAATGGACGGCGATTCCAAGCGCAAGCTCTCCAAGCGCAAGGATCCGGAGCTGGCACTGACCTATTACCGTGCGGCGGGGTTCCCCGTGCAGTCGGTCTACGAATACCTGATGACCGTGCTGAACTCTAATTTTGAGGACTGGCGGCGTGCCAATCCGGATGCCCCGGTGGACAGTTTCAAATTCTCCTATAAAAAAATGAATCCGGCGGGGTCGCTCTTTGACTACGACAAATTGCACGACGTTTCCAAAAACGTGATCTCCCGGATGGATGCGGAGCGCGTTTACCGCGAGGTAACCGAATGGGCGGCGGAATACGACAAGGAACTGTACGATCATATGACCTCCGACGAGGCTTACGCCAAAGCAATTCTTGCCATCGGCAGGGGCGGTAAAAAGCCCCGCAAGGACTTTGCCACCTGGGTGGACGTAAAGCCGTATCTGGACTTTTTCTATGACGACTGGTTCCGCGTGACGGACGAATATCCCGAGGGTACCGAGAAAGCGGATGTGAAAAAGGCACTCGACCTGTTTGCCGAAAGTTATGACGAACACGATGATATGACGGCGTGGTTTGACAAAATCAAGGCAATTGCCGATGCGCTGGGATACGCCTCGGATATGAAAGCCTACAAGGAAAACCCGGGGGCTTTCCGCGGTAACGTGGCGGATGTGAGTATGTTTTTGCGCGTAGCGGTGACCGGAAAGCTCAATTCTCCGGATATGTACGCCGTGATGCAGGTGCTGGGGCGTGAGCGCGTGCTGGCACGCGTTGGCGCGATGCGGGAAACGCTTTGAAAGGAACGGAAAATATGAATACCATCAAGCTGAATACGGAAAAAAAGCCTTTAATGGTCGCGCACCGGGGCGTGAGCGGTCTGGAGACCGAAAACACCGCCGCCGCCTTTGTGGCGGCGGGCAACAGGAGCTATTACGGCATTGAAACCGACGTACACAAAACCGCGGACGGGCAGTTTATCATCATTCACGACGATAAAACCGGGCGGGTTGCCGGCGGGGACGATATGGTAGTGGAAGCCACCTCGTTTGAAACCCTGCGGCGGCTGACGCTGGTCAACAAAATCTCCGGCAAAAAAGACCGCGCAGACCTTGTCTGCCCCTCGCTTGCCGAGTACATTGCCATCTGCAAAAAGTATGAAAAATACGCCGTGTTGGAGCTGAAAAACGCCTTTGAAAAGGAGGACATCGGCAGGATTGTCGACGTCATCCGCAAAGCGGAATATCTGGACTGCGTGATTTTCATTTCCTTCTGCTATGACAATCTGGTTTTCCTGCGGGAGTTTTATCCCGGTGCCGCCGCACAGTATCTGATTGGCGGGAAAGAGGTTCCGTTTGATCTGATTGACCGCCTGTTGGAGCATCACTTTGATCTTGACATCGACCACCGTCTGATTACCGCCGATCTCGTGGAGGAATGCCACGAAAACGGCATTGAGGTGAACACCTGGACGGTCAATACCGAAGAGGATGCGGCACGCGTGATTGCCGCAGGCGTAGACTACATTACCACCAACATTCTGGAATAAGGAGTAACAACTATGGCAATCCGGCTGAAAGTGATGACCTTCAACGTCCGCACCCCGGTGAAAGGGGATGAGGTCAACTATTTCTGGAACCGCACCGGGCGCATTACCGAGGTCATCGACAAGGAGCTGCCCGACCTGATCGGGTTTCAGGAAGCAACCCGCGAGGTGCGGGAATTTCTGACCGCCGCACTGTTCCCTTTGGGATATCTTGTGGTCGGTTGCGGGCGGGAAAAAGACCTGCACGGAGAAGGCACGGTAATCGCCTACCGGCGGGAGCGGTTTGAATTGCTCTCGCTGGAATCCCGTTGGCTCTCGCTCACGCCGTCGGTACCCGGAAGTACCTTTGGCGGCGACCAGAGCGGTTACCCGCGCATTTTTACCGCGGCGGTACTCCGCCCGGACGGGGCATCGGAGCCGATTCTCTTTCTCAACACGCACCTTGACCACAAAGGGGCAACCGCGCGGCTGTTGGGCGCGGTGGAGGTTATGCAGTATGTGGCGGACAAGGGCTTGCACTTTGTCATCACCGGCGATATGAATGCCCTGCCCGGCACCAAGGAAATTCAGGCATTTTCCGCGCCCGCGGCGGTCGGCACACCGGTCAAGGA
>CAKSPL010000055.1 GCA_934481325.1 uncultured Eubacteriales bacterium
AGACGATTTTGGTTTTGGCGGGGTCCACCTTGTCCGCCTGCACGATCAGTTCGCCGATTTCGTCCGCGGTGATGGTGCCGCCGTTCGGGTTGAATACGCTGTCCACCTTGCCCTTGACGTCTGCCTCCACGGTGCTGTATTCAAAGGCAAGCGTGGTGTTCAGCAGCCGGCAGTTCTTCATTACCAGATTTTCGATATAACACATTCCCTGCAGGCTCTCCACCGTGCAGTCGATCAGCGTCAGGTTTTTCGCGTTCCAACCGAGGTATTCGCCCGAGATAAAGGAGTTTCGCACCGTGACGTTTTCGCTGTTCCAGAACGCGTCCTTGGAAAGAAGCGTAGCATTGCGGATTTCCGCGTTTTTCGCACCGTCAAAGGAGTAATTGCCGCACAGCGTCAGGCGGTCAAAGCGAAGACCCTCGCAGTTCATCGCAAAATAGTCGCCCCGGGCATTCACGTCCTCGCCCCGCACCTCCCGGCAATTCCACAGGGTTTCGGCGGCATTGGGAAAGCTGACGTTTTTCAGCGTTACACCGCGGCAACGGCGAAAGCTTTTCGGTGCCTCCACCACCGTGTCACTTACGGTGATGTCCTCGGTGTACCAGATGCCGGCACGCGCCCCCTCAAAGAGCGTGCAATGCTCCATTTCGACGTTGCGGCTGTACCAAAGCGGATATTTCCATTTGAACATACTGTTGTGAAGGCGGATGCTGCGGCTTTCCTTCAGGGGGGATTCCCCGTCGGCAAAGGTGCAGTGGCGGATTTCCCACCCGTCGGCACCGAATAGCGCGCGCTCGCCCGTGTAAAACTGTTGTTCTGCTTTTTTCATAGCGTTTCGTCCTTCTTTTTGAAAAGCGGTTCTGTATCGAAAAGCAAAGATTCCTTTTTTATTATATCACATCGGCGCAAAATCGCAAGGGGGTGCTTTCCTTTTTTGTGATTTTGCTTGAAAAAGCGCAAAAAAGCCCCGGTTTTGTGTACAGAGTCCCGAAATATTCAAAATTTTGCATAAACGCTTGACAAATCGCGCATATCGTTGTATAATTATGCACAGTAACCCCATTATTCCGAAACGGAGGCTTTTTACGATGGAAAAGAAAGAAATCAAAAAGGTGGTATTGGCGTATTCCGGGGGGCTGGACACCTCCATTATCATTCCGTGGCTCAAAGAAAATTATCACAACCCCGAGGTGATTGCGGTTTCCGCCAACGTCGGTCAGGCGGACGAGCTGGAGGGGCTGGAGGAAAAGGCACTGAAAACCGGTGCTTCCAAGCTCTATATTGAGGATATTACCGAGGAATTTCTTACCGACTACGTGTTCCCCTGCGTGCAGGCAGGCGCACTGTATGAAAACTATATGCTCGGCACCGCGTTTGCCCGCCCGCCCATTGCCAAGCGCGTGGTGGAGATTGCACTTGCCGAGGGCGCGGACGCCATCTGTCACGGTTGCACCGGCAAAGGCAACGACCAGGTGCGGTTTGAAATGGCGATCAAGGCACTTGCCCCGGATATGACGATTATTGCGCCGTGGAGAGAGTGGAGCATCAAATCCCGTGAGGAGGAGATCGAATACGCCGAGGCGCATCAGGTTCCGCTGAAAATCAACCGCGAAACCAACTATTCCAAGGATAAAAACATCTGGCACCTCTCGCACGAGGGGCTGGATCTGGAGGACCCGGCAAACGAGCCGCAGTACAACAAAAAGGGCTTTCTGGAAATGGGCGTTTCGCCCGAGCAGGCACCCGACGAGCCGACCTATGTGACGATTCATTTTGAAAAGGGCGTACCCACGGCGGTGGACGGAAAAGAAATGGGCGCGGTGGAGCTGGTAACCAAGCTCAACGACCTTGGCGGCAAGAACGGCATCGGGCTGTTGGATATTGTGGAAAACCGCTTGGTCGGGATGAAGTGCCGCGGCGTGTACGAAACCCCCGGCGGGGCAATCCTTTACAAGGCGCACGAGATTCTGGAAACGCTTTGCCTGGACAAGGAAACCTCGCATTACAAGGCACTGGTTGCGCAAAAGCTGGCGGAAATCGTTTACAACGCACAATGGTTCACGCCCCTGACCGAGGCGATTCTTGCGTTTGTCAAAACCACGCAGAAAACCGTCACGGGCGACGTCAAATTAAAGCTCTACAAGGGGAATCTGATTCTTGCGGGAGTGTCCTCGCCGTACTCCCTGTACGACCCCGAGATTGCAACCTTTGATGAGGATCACGTGTACAATCAGGCGGACGCCACCGGGTTTATCAATCTTTATGGGCTTTCCACCAAGGTCTATGCGAAAATGAAGGCGAAAAACGGGCTGAAATAATCGGCAAAAGGCGGTAAGATATGGCAAAAATGTGGGCAGGGAGAACCGACGGCGCAACCGATCGGCTGGCGGACGATTTCAATTCCTCCATCGGGTTTGACAGCCGGATGTTCCGGGAGGATATCAAAGGAAGCATCGCGCACGCCGCGATGCTTGCCGCCACCGGCATCCTCACGGCGGGGGAGGCGGATACGCTGACGGCGGGGCTGGAAGGCATCCTTGCCGACCTGGAAAGCGGCGCGCTCACCCCCGACCCTGCCTGTGAGGATATCCATATGTTCGTGGAGGAGGTGCTGACGGCGCGCGTGGGTGCGGTGGGCAAAAAGCTGCATACCGCGCGCAGTCGCAACGACCAGGTGGCACTCGATCTCCGGATGTACCTGCTCGGCGAAATCGACGCGATTTCGGCGGCGGTGAAAAAGCTGACGCTGAGCGTAACCGACAAGGCGGAAGCCTACAAAGCCACCATTATGCCGGGCTATACGCACCTCCAACGGGCACAGCCCGTCACCTTCGGGCATCATCTGATGGCGTACGCAATGATGCTTTGCCGAGACCTGGAAAGGCTTTCGGATTGCCGCAGGAGAACGGCGGTTTGCCCCATCGGCTCCTGCGCGCTGGCAGGCACCACCTACCCCACCGACCGCAGGGCGGAGGCGGCGGCACTTGGCTTTCCCGAAATTGCCCGAAACAGCATCGATGGGGTTTCCGATCGCGATTTCTGCGCAGAATTGCTGAGTGCGCTTTCCATCCTGATGATGCACCTTTCCCGGTTTTCCGAGGAGGTGGTGCTGTGGAGCAGCTGGGAGTTCCGTTTTGTGGAGCTTTCGGACGCGTTTACCACGGGTTCCTCCATTATGCCGCAGAAAAAGAACCCCGATATGGCAGAGCTGGTGCGGGGGAAAACCGGTAGGGTGTATGGGGACCTGATTGCCCTGCTGACAACGCTCAAGGGGCTTCCGTTGGCGTATAACAAGGATATGCAGGAGGACAAGGAGAGCGTATTTGACGCGTGTGACACCGCAAAGGCTTGTCTTGCGGTATTTGACGGGATGATTGCGGGGATGCGCGCCCTGCCGGAAAATATGCTGAACGCCGCCAAAAAGGGCTTTATCAACGCTACCGACGCGGCGGATTACCTGACCAAAAAGGGCGAGCCCTTCCGCAGTGCCTACAAGATTTCCGGTCAGCTGGTGGCATACTGCATCGCGCACGGCAAGGTGTTGGAGGAGCTGGACCTGGATACCTACCGGCAGTTCAGCCCGCTGTTTGACGAAGGAATCTACCGGGCGATTGACCTGACCGCGTGCGTGGAGAAGCGCATCAGTGAGGGCGGCACCTCGGTGGCGTCGGTCGAAAAGCAGATTGCCGACACCCGCGCACGATTGGCGGAATAATCGCAAAAAAAGGAGCCACAGGCTCCTTTTTTTGCGATTGCCGCCTTTTTGCCGGCGTTATTGCGGCTGTTTCGGGTGTCGCGCTTGTTTTTGGGCTTCTTGCCCGCTTTTCGCGTTTGCTCGCTTTGGGTTGCACGCGCTTTCGCATTTCGCGCCTGTTTCGGATGTCGCGCCCGAAAAAGAGAGCGGGGAAACGCTCGGTGCCGCATCGCCCGTCCGTTGCCCGAAAAACGGGAGAAACAGTAACAGCAACGCCCCGCAATCAAGCAGTCCTGCCCATACGCCGTTCCGGCAGCTTTATTCTGCCGCAGATGCCGAAATCCAATCGTCCAAAAACGCCATCTGCTCTGCGGTATGAAACCAATGCTCCCCGCCCGGCATCACCGTAAGGGGTGCCTTGTGGCGTGCGGCAAACGCGTGTATCGTTTCGGGGGAGGTCAGTGCGTCGTTTTCCCCGTACAAAATTTTTGTGGGAGTGTTCCAGTCCATCGGATGCTCCCGCACGTAGCACAGGTAATTCCACGACAGGGCTTCGCCGAAATCCGTCGGAATTTCCCCCCGCCGGCAAAGCTCCTCTTCGGTGGTGTTTGCCCACCCGAGCATCGTTTTGATCAGGGCTTCCATATCCACAATCGGGGAGATGAACAGCGCGCGGGAAACGTGCGCCCCGGAGAGCGCGTTCATCGCGAAAAATGCCCCGATGCTGTTGGCAATCAGCGTAACCCGGTCATACCCAGCGGTGATGCTTTCAAAATAAGGCGGAAATTCGGCGCACGCCTCCCACGGGGTGCCGGCACGATAGTCAAAGCCGATCACCGCGGCACCGGGGAAAAGCGGCTTGTAATGCTCCGCCTCCGCGACGTTACCGCCTTTTCCGTGCAGATAAATGACCAGTTCTTTCATATCAGTTCCCCTTTTTCCTTTCATCGCCCGATTTGACCGGCACGGCAAGGGCAAACAGTGGGTGCGGTAGTTGTTGCTTCCAAAAATCCGGGATCATTTTTCGGTTGCCGACTCCACGAAATTCCGGTAATAACGCCGTGTAAACAGGTTGTGCAGGCGGATGTAAAGCGGGCGACAGCAGCGGTAAAGCAGGTATTGCAGCTTGTCGCCGAGGTGCGCCGGAACCGGCGCACCGCAAAATTCTTTGCCGAAGATTTCGCGGTAATATTCCGCGTATTGTGCCGTGAGCGGATGCCGCGACCCGCGGTGCCACGGGCGGCCGCAGAATACCGCAAAGCAATGCCCCACGGCATAAGTCTTTTCCAGCTCTGCGTATGCCGCGGTTCTTTCCTTGCTCCAGCCAAAGAGCCTGCCCATCGTTTTTGCGCCGAAATAAAGCTGTGGCGTGCAGAAGTTATAGCGGTTGGAAAGCGTGGTGATGTTGCCGCGGAATACAAGATTGATTGCATCCTGTTCCCAATACATCAGTTTTTTGCGGTTTTCCTCCAAAAAGGCAAGCAGCTTTTCCTCGCATTTCTGCTCCCGCCAGAGCGGCAGATTGCAAAGAATGGCTCCTACGTTATAGTAGGTTTCCTTTTCGGTGCCGAAAAGATAGCGCAGATAAACCGGGTTCGGGGAAACGGTCATATCCTCTGCTACGGCAATGGGAGTGGTCATATCCGCATATTCCTCAAAAACGGTGGAAACATCCCTCATCGCGATGATGTCGCAATCCAGATACAGCACCACAGTGGCATCCGGTATGCGGGAAAACGCAAACAATTTGAGATAGGCGGTGTAGCCGCCCCGCCATTTCGGCACGCGGTGCGCTTCCAGCATTGCGCTTACATCCGTGCAATCGAGAAAGGAGAGGGCAAAGCCCTCCTTGTCCGCCAGCTCCTGCATTTTGCCGCGGAGGTCGGGGCTGATGCCGTCATCAATGACGGTGAATACGTTCCGCCTGCCCGGCGCGCTTTTGCGGTGGACCGAGAGCATTGTAACCATCGCGTGCTGCGCGTAATTGCTGTCGGTTTGTAACAGATAGGTGCAGGGTGTCTGCTCGGTTGTCATCATCGTTTCCTTTCCCGCCGTTCGGCGGCGCGCCCGGCGCGCAAAGTTTTTCTCAGCCGGTCAGAAAAAATCGGAAACCGCCTGGAAGCGCGGCTTTCCGGAGCCTTTTGATTGCGGAATTTCGGGTGAGCAAAACCCGGCTCGTTCCCCGCCCCCGCCGAGAGGGACTACCTTTAATATACTCTTTTTTGCCCGGATTGTCAAGAGCGGGTGCCGCCCGGCACCCGTCCGGGGAACATACGCCCGGCAACTCCCCGGGCAGGGAACCGCAAGCGGTAAAATTTCAGCGGGAGTGCATTGGAACAATGCACTCCCGCTTTTTTTCTTTGCTTATTCTTCGTTATTTTGTTTGCGCTTTTTGAAGAACAACAGCAATGCAAGCAATACGCCTGCGCAGACAACCGCAAGGATGATCCATACGACCGTTTTGGTGTTTTTCTCGGCTTTTGCGGAGGACGGATCGGCGGGGTCCGACGGATCGGCAAGCCTGTTTTCCGTGATGGTGAAGGTGTCCTCGCCATCCGTATTGCCGTCCGTATACTGAACAAGAAGGGTATAATTGCCCGCAGGCAAGGTCTGCAGGTATTCTGCTTTTAAGGTGATGACGGTACTGCCGGTTGCAACCTCATAGTACCGGGGGTCCACAACCGTACCGTTGATGAGGATGCCTGCAAATTTCTGATGGTAGCCGTTGGCGGTGAAGGTCAAGCCCGACTGACTCCCGTCGTTTTTCACCCAGCTGCTGCCGTTGCCTTGGGTGACGTCATAGGCGGTCAATGCCTTTAACATCGCATCAAGGGCGGCTTTCACGTTTTCACCCGCCATTTTCTTTTCTTCATCAGATAAGCTGTCATAAGCTTTTTTCGCGGCTTCGTAGGCATCCATAGCAGTCAGGTCATCGGGCAGAACCTTATCGGCGGCAGGCATTGCTCCCGCTTTTTTCACGGCTTCTTCCGCGTTTTCAATGCTTTCCAGAGCGGACTTGGTGGCATTGATGCTGTCGGCAAGCAGTTTTTCCTGCTCCTCGGTGTAAACACTGCACCAATCGTCCAAAATCTTTTCCATCGCTTTAACCGCCGCCGTCAAATCGCTCTTTTTGTCAATGGACGGGTTGGAAATAACGGGGATGCTCGTGCCGTCGGACAGCTTGACGTTACAGCCCTTGCAGTAACGGTTGCCGGTATGACCCACCTTTTCGGCGGTGGCTTCCGTCATATCCCGGATTTCGGTTCCTCCGGTATGATTTTCGGGATTCCGCTCGCCGTATGCCGTGGAGCAGACGGCACAAACGGCACTGTCCACACAGGTAGCCGTGCCGCCGGTATGGCTTGCCTTTTCGGCAATCGCGTCACAACGGGAGCATTGCTTCCAGTGCTTGCCGGCATCGTTTTTCCACGCGTCACCAAAGTCGTGACCGAAAGCGGTAATCTCCGCATAGGAGGTATAACCGCACTTCTCGCAGGTTTCGTAAGCGTTCCAGCCCTTTTCGGTGCAGGTTGCCGCCTGTGCCTCGTGATGGGTCAGGCTGTGACCGGTTTTATTCAGCGTTTCCGACTTTGTGGCAAGGCAGTCCGCGCAGGTGTAAATTTTGCGCCCGTCCGCCGTGCAGGTGGCTTTTGCGATAACATCGCCCGAATTCCAGTTGTGCGCGGCTTCGCCGTCGGTTTCGGCGCAACGGGAGCATTGTTTCCAATGGCGGTTTTCATCCTTCTGCCATACGCCGGTGAAGTCGTGCCCGAGCATGGGGAGCTCTACATAGGTGGTATAATCGCAATGCTCGCAGGTCACGTAGGCGCGCCAGCCCTTTTCGGTGCAGGTTGCCGCCTTGGCGTCGTGAGAAACCGTGGTATGCCCGAGTGCGGGA
>CAKSPL010000056.1 GCA_934481325.1 uncultured Eubacteriales bacterium
AAGATGCGCGGCAGGCTCTGTCCAGGCTGTCGGATGCCTATTACGGGCATCCGGGCAGGTCGCTTTGTATGATCGGGGTCACAGGCACCAACGGAAAAACCTCGGTATCTATGATGCTGTATCACATCCTTGAGCGGGCAGGAATTTCCTGCGGGCTGATCGGTACGGTGGAATGCCGCATCAACGGGGAAACACTTCGGGTGCAAAACGGCAATCGCCTTGCCAATATGACAACTCCGGACCCGGAAGAACTGTACTCCCTGCTTGCCAAAATGAGAGATGCGGGCGTTAAGTGCGTTGTGATGGAGGTCACCTCCCACGCGCTGGCGTTTTCCAAGGTTTCACCGCTCTTTTTCCGCCTGGCGGTGTTTACCAACCTGACCGAGGATCACCTGGATCTGCACGGCGATATGGAGCATTATTATGCGGAAAAGAAAAAGCTGTTTTCAAAGTGCCGGGAGGCGGTGATTTCCGCGTCCGAGGCATACGGAGAAAGGCTTGCGGGAGAGATTTCCGTGCCGTGTTTTGCGCTTCGCGACGGGGAAACTCTGTTTGATGTGCGGAAAAACGGCGTGCGCGGTGTGGAATTTTCGCTTTTCCACAATGGGGAAAAAATTCCGTTTTCTCTGCCAGTTCCGGGGGATTTTTCGGTGGAAAACGGCGCACTGGCGGCAAAAAGCGCGCTTTGCCTTGGGATTGCGCCGCAAACGGTGCAACACGCACTTGCCGATTTCCCCGGAGTGCCGGGGAGGATGGAACGTGTAGACGGCGTGCCGGAAGGCATCAGCGTATTTTTGGATTATGCACACACACCGGATGCATTGGAAAAACTGCTTCTCACGGTGCGTGGGTTTGCGGACGGAGGCAGAATTGTCCTTCTGTTCGGTTGCGGTGGGGACAGAGAGCGTGACAAGCGACCGAAGATGGGCAGAATCGGTTCCCGTTATGCCGATTTTCTGATTCTGACCTCCGATAATTGCCGGAGTGAGAACCCGGATGCAATTCTTGCGGATATTCTGCGCGGCGTGGAGAAGGAAAAACCTTACGTTGTAATCAGGGATCGGCGCGAGGCAATTCTGTTTGCGGTGAAAAACGCAAAAAAGGGAGATATTCTTCTGCTTGCCGGGAAAGGACACGAAAGCTACGAGATCCGGGGCGGGGAACGGCTTCCGTTTTCGGAACGGGAAATCGTGCTTTCCGGCTTTGCGGAGCGGGAGGCGGAGAATGAGGATTGAGCTGTGCCGGGAATACCGCGAGGCGGGTGCGCTTGCCGCGGCACTGAACGGGGAATTGTGCGGCAGGGGGGAAGCACGCATCTGCGGGATTGCCACCGACTCGGGAGAGATTGAGCGCGGGGACGTCTTTTTGGCTTTGCCGGGAACGGCGCATAACGGTTGGGAATTTTTGAGTGCGGCGGCAAACCGGGGTGCGGCGGGTGTAATCCTGCCGCGTGCGGCGGGGGTAACTGCCCCGGCGGGGTTCACGGTTTTGGTGGAAAACCCGTTTGAATCACTGCTTGCGGCGGCGAAGGCGCATCGTTCGCACCTTGACGGAAGGGTGATTGCCGTAAGCGGGAGTGCGGGAAAAACCACCTGTAAAGAGGCAATTGCAACGGTATTGGGAGAGCGCGGAACGGTTTTGCGGAGCAGAGGGAATTTCAACAGCACCATCGGAATGCCGCTTTCCCTTCTTTCTATGGACACCGCCGATTTTTACGTGTTGGAGCTTGGTATCAACCACCCCGGGGAAATGGAAAAAATGAGTTGCGCACTCTCTCCCGATCTTGCGATATTGACCAACGTAGGCAGTGCGCATATCGGCAATTTCGGTTCTTTTGCGGCACTTGCCGAAGAAAAAATGAAGATTACTGCCGGAATACGGGAATGCGGTACGGTATTATTGCCGGAAAACTGTCAATGCTCTCCTGTTCGCAGTCCAAAAATCAACGTTTTCCGATTCGGGGACGGTATGAATTGCGATTTTCGGGCGGAAAATATCCATATGGACAAAACCGGGGTCACCTTGGATTTTTGCAACGGGGAAAAAAGAATTTCGGGGTTGCATTGGGATATTCCCGGCGGAATGGGCGTTTCGGTGCTGTTGATTGCAGGCGCGGTGGCACAATTGTGCGGCGTGCCGGAGGAATCCCTGTTGCGCGGGCTTTCGCGGGCGGCGGCGTTTACACCGCGGATGCGGCGGCGGATTGCCGGTTCACGCGTGCTATTGGACGACACCTATAACGCCTCGCCCGAAACCGTGGCATCGGCTTTGGAAACACTTTCGTATCTGGCGGAAAAAAGGCAAAAGGTTGCGGTGCTTGGTGACATAGAGGAACTGGGGGAGTTTTCAAAAGCCCTCCACAGGGCTGTCGGTGAGTGCGCCGGAAGGAGCGGAATTTCGCTTTTGTTTACTTACGGGGAAAAGGCACTGGATCTGGCAAAGGGTGCCGTTTCGGCAGGGCTTCCCTCGGGGTGCGTATTTTCTTTTCTGCCCGGGGAGGAGCGCGAGCTGATCGGCTCGATTCTGAAAAAAACCGGACACCGTGCCGTTATTCTGTTCAAGGCATCCCGAAAAGCAAAACTGGAAGAAATCGTGCGCGCGGTGGAAAGGAGGACGTTGTGAAGGGACTCGTGGTGTATCTGATATTTTTCATTTTGTCCTTTGGATTGACGGCGGTGTTGTGTCGGGTCATTCTTCCCGTCCTGCGGAAAAAACACGCGGGGCAGTATATTCTGGAAATCGGGCCCTCCTGGCACCTTTCCAAAGCGGGGACCCCCACAATGGGCGGGCTTTCTTTTCTCCTTGCGGTGCTTTTTCTGTCGGCTACAGCCGCCGTGATTTGGGGAATCGGAGCCGACACCCGCGCGGCTTTCTCCCTGCTTTTGATTGCTTTTTATGCTTTGCTTTGCGGCGGCATCGGATTTTTGGACGACCTTGCCAAGCTCCGCCATCAGAAGAACGCAGGGCTGACCGCCGCACAAAAATATCTTTTGCAGCTCCTTGCCTCGGCTTTGTTTCTCACGACGGCGGAGCTGTTGTTGCACCTCGGCACCGCAATCCGACTTCCTTTTTCGGGCAGATGGTTGGAGCTTTCGTTTTACTATTATCCGCTTGCACTGCTTTTCCTCACCGGAGTGATGAATGCCTGCAATCTGACCGATGGGATAGACGGGCTTCTTTCCTCGGTGATTTTGGTGATTTCCTGCTTTCTGTTCCTGCTTGGAATGAGAGCTGGCGGGGAGGTGCTGTCCCTTGTCGGCACCTTGCTCGGCGGTGCCGCACTCGGATTTCTTTTGTGGAATGCGCATCCGGCAAAGATTTTTATGGGAGATACGGGGTCGCTGTTTTTCGGCGGCGTTCTGGCGGCGGCGGGAATTGTTTCCGGTGAGGCGTTGCTGTTTCTCATTTTCTGCATTATGCCGGTATGGGAAACGGCGTCCGTGGTGTTGCAGGTTACCTTTTTCCGCCTGACACACGGCAAACGCCTGTTTCGTATGGCACCGTTTCACCATCATTTAGAAAAATGCGGGATGACGGAGGAGGCGGTGGTGGGGCTGTTTTCACTGATTACACTGATTGTGTGTTCGCTGGGGGTGATATTTTGGAAGGCGTAGCGATGCGGCTCCCGTCAAGAGAGCGGACGGATGCAGGCGCACCGGATCCGGTCTTTCTTTGCCTGTTGCTGACGGCTCTGGTATTCGGCGCAGCGGTTACTTACAGTGCCAGCAGTGTCTATGCCGAAGAATTTTACGGTGACAGACTGTATTTTTTCAAACGCTACGTTCTTTTCGGTGTGCTTTCGCTTGCGGTCAGTGCGCTGTTCGTATGGCGTGCCACGCCGGAGTTCTGGCGCGGATTCGGCGTTTTCCTTTACGGCGGCTCGGTGTTTTTGCTGGTGCTGGTATTGCTGATCGGTACGGTGGGCGGCGGCGCACGCAGGTGGCTTGTGCTGGGGCCTGTTACGGTGCAACCCTCCGAGGTTGCCAAGCCCGCGCTGGTGCTGATGCTTTCCTTCGTGCTGACAAAATACGAAAAGCAGGTTACCTCCAAAAAGCGGGGCGGCGGGAGCTTTCGCTATGGGGTATTATTGCCGGGCTCTCTGATTTTGCTGATTTGCCTTTTGGTTGCGGCGGAAAAACATATTTCGGGGCTTTTGATTATCGGGATGCTTGGCGTTTTCGTGATGTTTCTCGGCGGCACGCGCCCGAAATATCTGTTGGTGATGGGGCTGCTGGTTGCCGCGGCGGGATGCCTGCTGATACTTGTCTCTTCCTACGCGCAGGTGCGGGTCAATACCTGGCTGCACATCGAGGAGGTAGACCCGCTCGGCTCCGCGTGGCAGACCCTGCAAGGGCTGTATGCCATCGGCTCGGGGGGATTGTTCGGCACGGGATTCGGCAAAGGGCGGCAGAAATTCGGTTATGTTTCCCAACCGCAGAATGACTTTGTGTTTACCATCATCTGCGAGGAGCTTGGATTTTTCGGTGCGCTGGCAGTAATTTTGCTGTTTCTTGCCCTGGTATTGCGCGGTTTTCGGATTGCGGCTCACGCACCGGACAGATTTTCCTCACTTGCCGTGTACGGCTTGTCGGTAAAACTGGCATTGCAGGCATTGCTCAATATCGCCGTGGTTACCAACTCGATGCCGAATACCGGGGTGTCGCTCCCGTTTTTCAGCTCGGGCGGAACCTTTCTCGGCATTCAGATATTTGAAATGGGGATTATCCTGTCCATATCAAGATTCAGTACCGGGAGGCGTGTATGAAAATCATCTTTACTTGCGGCGGCACCGGGGGACATATCACCCCCGCGCTCGCCATTGCCGATACGGTACGGGAAAACTGCCCGGCGGCAGAAATTCTGTTTGTGGGGGCGGATGGCGGAATGGAGACAAGGCTGGTGCCGCAGGCAGGCTACCGCATCGTTACGCTCCGCATCTCGGGGCTTCACAGAAGCCTGACCCCGAAAAATATCGGTGTGCTGTGGCACGCACTCCGCTCCGTGGGGGAGGCAAAAAAACTGCTTCGGCAGGTTCACCCCGATCTTGTAATCGGCACGGGCGGATATGCTTCGTTTCCCACTCTCCGCGCCGCGGCGGAGCTGGGCATTCCCACTGCCGCACACGAATCCAACGCCACGCCGGGGCTTGCAGTCCGTCTCCTTTCTCCGCGGTTGGACCGTGTATGGGTCAATTTTGAAAAGGCGGCAGAAAAAATGCCGCGGGCAAAGTGTATGACGGTGGGAAACCCGTTGCCGCGCGGTTTCGGCATTTCCGCACCGGCACCCTTGCCCCACGGGTGCCGAAAAATGGTGCTTTCCTTTGGCGGAAGTCTTGGCGCAAGGGAACTGAACCGTGCCGCGATTGCGATGATGGAAGCGGAAAAGGACACACCGGAAATTTATCACTTACACGCAACGGGCAGAGGAGAGTATGACGAGTGGCGGCGTGTGTTTGAAGAAAAAAAGCTCGGCAAGGTAAAAAATCTGATGCTGGTGCCGTATCTTGATGATATGCCGCACCAAATGGCGGCGGCGGATGTGGTGATTTGCCGGGCGGGTGCAATGAGTATATCCGAGCTTGCGGCAAGCGGTAAGGCGGCGATACTGGTGCCTTCCCCCAACGTGACCGGAAATCATCAGTTTTACAATGCGAAAACGCTTTCGGATGCGGGTGCGGCAGTGCTTGCAGAGGAAACCGAGTTGACAAAAAAACTGCCGCCGCTGGTTTTGTCTCTTCTTGCCGATGAGGAAAAACGTCGGGGAATGGGTGAAAAAATACGGCAATTCTACTGCCGGGAGAGTAACCGGAAGATTTATGAGGATGCCCTTTTGCTGATAAAATCGGCACGCCCGAGTGAAAAATAGCGGATTCCGGAAAAAAACACCGGAATCCGCGAAGATAATTTGATATTTTTACAAAAATATTTGCAAAACATCTTGCAAAGCGCAAAAAAATATATTAAAATATTAGCAGATGTTTGCGTATCCATCGCAAGTCCAATATTGCGGCAATGCCGCACAAGTCAAAAACGGAGGAAATACATATGACGTTTGAACGCGACGAAAATACAGAGTGCGGCGTAGTGATTCGCGTTGTCGGTGTCGGCGGCGGCGGCAACAATGCGGTAAACCGTATGATCTCGGCAGGAATCCGCGGGGTGGAATTTGTAACGATCAATACCGATCGTCAGGCTCTTCACAGATCCGACGCACCGGTGCAGATGATCATCGGTGAAAAAATCACCAAGGGCTTTGGTGCAGGTGCGGTGCCGGCAGTCGGCGCGCGTGCCGCTGAGGAATCCCTGGAGGACATCAAGAAAATGCTGACGGGCGCGGATATGGTATTCGTGACCGCAGGTATGGGCGGCGGCACCGGCACGGGTGCGGCTCCTGTTGTGGCGCGCGTGGCGCACGAGATGGAGATTCTCACCATCGGTATCGTGACCAAGCCGTTTGCTTTTGAGGGCAGACAGCGGATGGACAAGGCAGAGAAGGGGATTAAGGAATTGCGTCAGTATGTGGACGCACTGGTTGTGATTCCGAACGAGAAGCTCAAAGAGGCTTCCTCTACCAAAATCACGCTGAGCAACGCTTTTGAAATTGCCGATGACGTACTGCGCCGCGGTGTGCAGAGTATTTCGGAGCTGATTAACATTCCCGGCTTTATCAACCTGGACTTTGCGGATGTCACCACCGTGATGAAAAACGCCGGCTATGCTCATATGGGTATGGGCGTTGCCACGGGTTCGGACAAGGCAAAGAATGCGGCACAGCTTGCCATTGCAAGCCCGTTGCTGGACACCTCCATTCACGGGGCAAAGGGCATTCTGATCAGCATCACCGCTTCCCGCGATGTGGGGCTGGAGGATGTGGATCTTGCTTCTTCTATGATCTCCGCCGAAGCACATCCCGATGCAAATGTGATCTGGGGCCTTTCCTTTGACGATACGCTGGAAGACGAGATGCGTGTCACGATTATCGCAACCGGCTTTGAAAAAGAGAAGGACGAACCGCAGCCTGTGGAAGAACCGAAGGCGGAAGAACCCACCCCGGCACCTGCCGTGCAGGAGACTCCTGCGCCTGCCGTAACCGAGGAGGTAAAGCCTCAGCCCGTGGCTGAGCCTGCTCCGGCAAAGCCTGCGGCACCGGCTCATCCCCCTGTGTACGATACGGACGGGGAGGATTCTTCGATTTCCGATGATGAATTTGACTCGCTGATGAGCGTGTTCCGCGCTCGCGGCAGAGGGGACAGAAAGTAATTTCGGGTTCCGTAGAAAAAGGCAAACGCACAGCGTTTGCCTTTTTTTGCGGGACAGATTTTTATACGGTTCTTACGGGCTAATGAGTGCTCTACGGTATCGGTGCTTTTGATGAATATTTGCGGTATCGATTCTTTCGGCACTTGCGGGATTGGTTATATATGCAGTGCTTGTGGCATCAATCCTTTTGGTGCGGCAGTTGTGGAACGCCCCCTCGCGGAAAATCCGCGAGGGGGCGTTCTTATTTGCAGGGAAATCAGC
>CAKSPL010000057.1 GCA_934481325.1 uncultured Eubacteriales bacterium
TGATTATACCATTCATAACCGGGTGGCACAAACGCTGACGGTTGAGCCGCGCCCGATTGTTCTGATTGAGGGGATCCTGATTTTTTCCGACCCCCGATTGTGCGAGCTGATGGACATCAGAATATTTGTGGATACGGATGCGGATATCCGCCTGATTCGCCGCATCAACCGGGATATGAAAACCCGCGGGCGTACGCTGGAATCCATCCTTGCGCAATACATCGCCACTGTAAAGCCGATGCACGATCTTTTTGTGGAGCCGAGCAAACGCAAGGCGGACATTGTGGTGCAGGAGGGCGGCAAAAACGCCGTTGCATTTGAGATGATTGCAAACCGACTGGAAGCACATATTCTGAAATGCCATAGCGGCATATAAAATCCGGGCAACGGTAAAAGCCCGTTCCCGCGCGAAACCCGCAATACGGCGCGTTTCGGCGTGCCGGCGGAGATTCTTTTCCAAACATAATCAAACAGCCCCCGCATCGCGGGGGCTGTTTGATGTTTTGTGATACACGGGGTGTTTTGTTCCGCCCCGACCACGCGCGGACACCCCCCCTCGCGCGGGAATAACCCGCCGCGCGGGGCGCGCGGTTTGTTACGCCCCAATCGTGCAGAGAATGCCCGATGGCTTACTTTGCCCCCGCGATGCGGGGGCTATTTGTGTTTTGCCTTGCGGGTGGCTCCTGTTTCTTGGTTTTTGCGCCGGTGTGGCGGTTACAGCTGCTCGACAAAAAATGCAAAAACCCGGTCGTCCGCGCCTTTGAGCCCCTCGTGACCAAAGTCGGGGTAGATGTCCATTTTCTTTTCGCAGGTCATCTTGTTGTATGCCGCAAACTGCGTGGAGGCGGGGCAGGTTTTGTCCATCAGCCCCGTGGACATCAGCACCTTTGCCTTGATTCTCGGTGCGAGGTTCTGTATATCGATATACCCCAGCTTGGTGAAAATTTCTTTTTCGCGCTCGTGGCGGGGGTCAAAATGCCGGAAGTAGTATTTGATGCCCTCATATGCGCCGGTGGCAAGGTCCATCTCCCACACGCGCTGGTAGTCGCTCATATACGGATAGGTGGGCGCGCAGAGCTTAATCTCCGGCACCAGTGCCGCGCAGGCAACCGAAAGCCCGCCGCCCTGAGAGCCGCCGTAGCAACCCACGCGGGTTTTATCCACATACGGCAGATTCATCACAATGCGGGCAAGCATGGCGGTGTCCAGAAACAGGTCACGCACCAGCAATCCTTCCGGATCCCCGTCAAGACCTCTTGTGAAGGGGGTGGTGAATGTGGTTCCGGCAACGCCGCCCACATCCTCGGAGTCACCGCCCTGCCCGCGGCAGTCCATACTGACGGCGCAATAGCCCTCCGCAACCCAGCGCATCAGGTGAGAAAAGGGCGACCCCTCTCCGGAAAGCCCGTGGAAGGTCAGCACCGCAGGCACCTTGCCCTCCGTATGCTTGGGGCGCGCAAAGTTACAGTGGATTTTTGCGCCCTTGGTAGAGGTAAAGGTAAGGTCAAAAAACTCTGCACGGGCGGAGGGGAGATCGTGCTTTACAAACACCGGTGCGGGGTCGATGGCGCGCAATTCGGCAAGCGACCTGTCCCAAAATTCGTCAAAATCCGCAGGGCGCGGGGTTCTCCCCTGATATACTTTCAGTTTTTCCAGGGGCATATCAACAATCGGCATCGCTTTTTCTCCTTTGTCTTAATCTTCAATTGCCGCTTTGCGGGTGTTGACGGTTTTGAAGTATTCCATATCGTCAAATTTCGGCTCGCGGTCGTAGGTGTAAAGCCCGTTCTGCTCCTGCTCCACGTCGTAGAGCTGAGTGTAGCAGAAGGCAAAAATTTCCGGGTTGTCCAGCAGCGCGTCGGTCAGTCCTTTATAACGCTCTTTGAACTCCGCCTCGGTGGTGGGGGCGTTGCCGTAGCCCCAGCCACCCTCTTTGTTCGTCCACCGGATGCCGCCGTATTCCGACATAAACATCGGGATTTTGCCGTTCCACGAGAGGGGCTGTTTGCGCTTGGCGTTCGGATCCCACACTTCACCCGTGGAGAGCTTGTCCAGCTCGGTTTTGAACCATTCCACATCCTGCTTGTAGTTGTGAAGGTCGTAAATATCGGTTTCCACGTGGAAGTTGCCGCTGGTGTCAATCACCGGGCGGGTGGCGTCCATCAGCTTGGTCATACGGTATGCCGAGGCAATCACGGCGTTGCGCTGTGCGCGGTGGTCAAGGTCCCAGGTTTCGTTGAACGGGCACCAGCCGATGATGGCGGGATGGTTGAAATCGCGCGCGATTTCCTCCGCCCATTCGGGCGCGAACGAGAAGAAGGATTCGTACTCGGTGTGATTCAGCCCCCAACTGGGGAACTCACCCCACACAAGGTACCCGAGGCGGTCGGCGTGATAGAGGAACAGCGGCTCAAAAATCTTCTGATGCAGTCGCGCGCCGTTAAAGCCCGCGGCAAGCGAGATTTCAATGTCCTTTACCAGTGCCGCCTCATCGGGCGCGGTGTAGATGCCGTCCGGGTACAGCCCCTGATCCAGCACCAGCCGCTGATAAACCGACTTGCCGTTGAGCAGCACTTTCTTGCCGTCAATGCGCACCTCGCGCATCCCGAAGTAGGTATGCACACGGTCCCCGCCAAATTCCAGCTCCACGTCATACAGCCGCCCGCAACCGACCTCCCAGAGGTGGGTCTCCTTCAGCTTCAGGGTCATTGTCACGCGGTTGCCGTCGGTAAAACGCGCACCGTGTGCCATGTAATTGCCTTTATAGGTCACGGCGGCGTTCAGCACGCCCGCGCCCTGTACGTCCGCTTCCACGGTCACGTAGCCGTTCTGAATATCGGGGGTGAAGCGGAAGTTTTTGATGTAGGTTTTCGGCACAAACTCCATCCACACGGTCTGCCAGATGCCCGTGGAACGGGTATAGTAGCAACCGTAGGAGCCGTACCGCACGCTCTGCTTGCCGGTGGGAATCATCGGGTCGCGCGTGTTGTCTCTCGCGTGTACCACCAGCGTGTTTTTGCCCTCGTGCAGGTAGGGGGTGATGTCAAGGCAGAAGGAGACAAAACCGCCCGTGTGCGTGCCGGCGCAATCGCCGTTCACATACACTGCCGCGCGGTAGTCCACCGCACCGAAGTGGAGCAGTACCGTGCCTTCCAATGCGTTTGCCGGAATATCGATTTCCCGGCAGTACCAGCAGGCGTTGATGAAATCGGTGTGTGCCACGCCGGAGAGCTTGGATTCGGGGCAGAAAGGCACTTCGATTGTCCCTTCAAACGAGGTTTTCTTCTCATAGCCTTTTTCTTTGCCGTCGTCCTCCACGTCCAGGGCAAACTGCCACGTGCCGTTGAGGTTTTGCCAGTTGTCACGGCGGAACTGGGGGTTCGGAAATTCGGGTCGGAACATAAAAAATACCTCCGTATATATACTTATTTATTTTTTCTCTATCACGATAAAAAAGGGAGACGTGGGGGAGTTGAGAATGCGAATGAGGGTACAGCAGATTTTCGTGCGGTCGGGTGTAGCAAAGTAATCGAGCAGCATTTTGCCCTCTGCCTCTCCCTCTGCGTGTCCGGGGTAAACCGCCACCAACAGCACCCCGCCGTGATCCAACAGATCAATCGCCGCCTCAATCGCGGGCATTGTGGTCACGCGCATCGTGGTGATTCGTTTGTCGCTCCCCGGCAGGTATCCGAGATTGAACATCCCGGCACGGATGGGGGTGGTGACGTATTTTTTGACGTTGTGGTGGGAATCGAGAATCAGCGTGTAATTGCGCGGGCAACCGCTTGCCGCCAGATGCTCCTCGGTGGAGGCAAGTGCCGCCTCCTGCACGTCAAAGGCGTACACGCGCCCGGTTTCCCCCACGGTTTTGGAGAGAAACTCGGTGTCATGCCCGTTGCCCATGGTAAAATCCACGGCGGTATCGCCCGCGCCGAGGTGGTTGAGGATAAACTGCTTCTGCAGCTGCAAAAGGTCAATCATCTGACCGTACTTCCCTGCCATTTCAGCCCTCCAGGTGCGGCTTCATCGCAAGGTAGAGGTTGTGCGCGTAGTACTGGAAACCGAGGTCGTTCGGGTGCAGGTATGCGTCCGAGCAGACGGCGGGAGAATGCGGGATCATCCGCTCCCCGTCAATCACCACGGCGCCCGCGGCGGTGGCGGCGTCGGTCACGATTTGAATAATATCCGCAAAGTCGCCCACGCGTGTGTGGCGGAACTCATCCGCGCGCCAGATGGGAGTGATGGCGAAAATTTTCGCCTTCGGGAAAGCGGCGGCAAGGCGGCGGTAGTACTCGTTGGCGGCTTCCACCGTGTGTTCCTTAATCCGCCCGCTCCAGTCATTGGTGCCGTAGGCAACCGTGATGATGTCGGGCGTGTAGGGCATATCCGCGTCAATCATATCGGGGTGGAAAACGTCGCCCCCGATGCCGTGATTCACCACCTCGGCATTCAGCATATCGGCAAGCAGGTTGGTGTAGGAGCCGCAGGAAAATTTGGCGTCATATCCTTGCGTGATGGAGTCCCCCACGGCGTAAATGCGGCAGGATTTTTCCACCGGGGCAAAGGTTGCCCCGTCCGAGAGGGTCACGTTTTTAATATTCCCCTTAAAGAGATTGGGGAAATACAGGGCAACGTGATGCGTACCTGCCGGCAGGGTTGCCGTGATATTGCCGAACATAGAGGAAATGCCCTCGTGTCCGTCGTGCCGGAGTACGGTGCCGTCCACCACTAAGTCGAAATAGGCAAATTTACGGCTGGATGCACCTTCCAGCGTGTATTCGTAGGAAAAGATGTCGGAATCCGTCATCATTTCCAGCCGTACGCAGGAGGTGGCGCGCGCTTTTCTGCCAAAGTCGCCCAGCGTGTTAAAGTACTCCTGCCCCTTTTCGGTAAAGCGGCGGGGTGCGGTGTAGCCCGTGGCGGACATTTCCACCCGGAGTGCGCCCTTGAACAGCGGAATCAGTTGCTCGTGTGTCAGTATCATATTTTTAATCTCCCTTATTTTCCGTCCTTGCCGGGTGCGCGGTGGAGGTCGGAGCGCAGAAATCTGATTGCGCGTTCCACGCTGTCCTTTGCGTTGCCCCACGGCTCCCCGTCAAAGCGGTAATCAAACTTTTTGCAGAACCAGCTCACATCCGAGGAAAGCTCGTTCAGGTATTTTTCCTCTACCGAGGAAAGGATGGCGGCAAGCTCTGCCGCTTTCTTTTTTGCCAGGGCGTCCTCCGCCGTCTGCAACAAAAGGCGGTAATGCGGCAGGCAAAAATACGGCTGGGAACGGAGCAGAGCTTCAAACTCCGGCTCGCTTTCAAACAGCAGAATCACCGTTTCCGCCATATGGGTAAAGTGAAAATCAATCCTCCGGCAGACGTAGCAGTCCTCCTCCAATGCCGCAATCCGCTTTTTCGGGCGGTCGCCCGGTCGCCCGGCCACACGGGAAAGAACCCCTGTCTTGAGGTCTTTTTTCAGCTCGTTCAGGTGGCTTTCCAGCGTCAGTGCCATACCGAGGCGGTTTTTGCGCACAAACATCATATCGTAATGCGTGCGGCAAAAGCCCTCCTTGTTTGTCTGAATCCGGATGTCCGGCTCCATCATAGAGGCACCGAGAATCATATCCAGCTCGTTTTCCTCCAACCGCCGGTACAGGGCGCACATCGGGCAACCGCACGCCGGGTCCGCCGCGCCCGCTTCAAATGCCTCGTGTACGGGTATGGTGTAAATCTGTTCCATTTTTCACCTCCGTTACAGTTGTTTTCATTATATCGGTTTTCGCTGCATAATTCAAGACTTTCTGCTCAAAAAAATTGCATTTTCGCGCATAAAAGCGGGGCAAAATGCGGATACTTGGAATATCAAACAAAAACGGGGGATCAAGAGATGAGAAAAGCAATGATGACCGCCGCCGGCGTGGTAGCGGGAATGGCAATTGCCGGCACGGTGGGAATGTTGATGAGCAACGGCAAATTAAAGCCGCGCAAAATGATGCGTAAAACCGCAAAGGCGATGGATAACATCGGTGACGCGATGCAAGATGCCGCCAAAAAAGCCAACCGTTACTTCTGAGTGCCGGAACCGCCCGCGGGCGGTTGGTCGGCACCCGCAACGCGGGGGGCGCACACGCCCGAATCGTGGCGGGAGCGGTGCCGGGGTTTTGGAGAACCGGAGTTTTGAGAGTAGCGGATCTTCGGAAAACCCGGAGGAAACCTTTTCGAAAGGTTTCCTCCGGCGCGCCTCTGGGAGTGCACCCACAGGCAGGAAAGCGGCTCGGGGAATACCCCGAGCCGCTTTTTCTGTTTTATTCTTTATTCTGCAATCCCAACAGTCGAGCCTTCTTTTTTTCGTAATCCTCCGCGGTGATCCATCCCAGCTCCTTGAGGCGGTTCAGCTCATTCAGGGTCTCGGTCAGTACGGCTGTCCAAGCGGTTGCGGCATCTGCGGGCTTTGCGCACCTGAAAAGACTTAAAACGTCCAGCTCGTCGGCGATCCCGTTTACATATTCGCTTTTTATGGAAACAAGCTCTTTGGCAGGGATAAAAATTACTAGCCCAAGGTAAGAACTGATCAGTGTGGCATATGCACCCCAGCCAAGGCACGGAGTCCACCCCGGATGTGCGCTTGCCTCGAAAAGCTCGTTGCCGGAAACGCTGAGGAGAATACAGCAGGATGCCATAGCCGCCAGACCTACCGACGTAAGAATGATGCTGATCATCATCATTGTTTTGACCGTTGTGTTCTCTTTTTCAATTTCTTCATCGCGTGGCAACAGACACCGCGCTTTCCTTTTCAGATAAAATTTCGTAAATAGCATCGCTGTCGATTCCGCCATCGTCGCTCCGATGAAAAAAGCGAAAAATGCGATTGTCACAAACGCGAGCTTGAACGGCGAAAGCATATTTGTGAGCCGGAACAATGTGAAATTTACCGGCTTGCTGACCGTTGTGCCGTTGTCAAAGGAAATGATCGGCGCAAAGAACATAAAAGAAAAAGCCAATACAAGCAAGAATTCCCCTGCATAGAGCATCACTTTGTGGTGAACGGGCGGCTTTGCTTTATTTTTTCTCAACAATAGGATGAAGGTTCGGGTGCGTTCTCTTTCTTCGGTTGTCATAAGTACTCCTTTTTATCGTGATTTGTTTTCGGAACAGGTGCGGGAATGTGAATTTCTCGCGTTTTCGGATTCGGGCATCCGTAGGTGAATTACGGGAAACGGAATGCCCGGCGAAACGGCTCTGCGATTGCTTCAGTGCCGTTTCGCTTTTTCGTATCTCGTCGGGCTATACATAAAATTCCTCCCCTGTTTCCAGGCACACGCATCAGAGCGGATTGCCGAATGCCGCTCCACAGTCAATGGCGATCCGGTGATCTCCAGATTGATTTCCAACGGCAACTGCTCCCCCAGGTGATCTGGTTTAAAACCGAACGGAAATGCCTTGTGTTTCCGTGAATATCGGAAAGTACATAGATC
>CAKSPL010000058.1 GCA_934481325.1 uncultured Eubacteriales bacterium
ACCCCCGGGCACCTGCGGACTCCGTCTTCGACGGCGGCTACACGGCTCACGCGTTGCCTTGGGTTCACACGCCCAAAGCCCAGCGTGAGTTGTGCAAAATTTTTTGAAGGAGTCAAGAGGGGACTTTTTGTAAAAAGTCCCCTCTTGCGCGTCCCCCGCGTCCCAACTGAGCGAGCCGGGGCGATTTCGGCGATAGAAAACGGAAAATAAAAGGAAACCCGGCTGTACAGCCGGGTTTCTTCCTTAGATTACTTCAAGACAGCAGTGACTGTGGAGGTATTGCAACTTTCTCCGAGAACACCGCGCGGGCGACCCATTGAACGCTCCTACAAAATTCGAGTGCGTGCTTTTGAGGTGCCGCATCAGCCTATTAGCCGCCGTCGGAGACGGAGTCCGCAGGTGGTGCAAGCCCCCTCACACCAAAGACATTGCCTCGCGATAAAGCTCCCGGTCAAAGCGTTTCGGCTCCGCGAGAGCGGTTTCCAGGTCAAAATCCTGCACCCTGCCGTCCCGCACGCCAATCAGGCGCGCACTTTTGCCCTCTTTCAACAGCTTCACGGCAAGAATGCCGAATCGGGCGGCAAGCAGTCGGTCGATATGCGTGGGCGAGCCGCCCCGCTGGATAAACCCGAGCCTGGTGCGGCGCGCCTGCATTCCGGTGGTCTTTTCAAAATAATCGCACAGGTCGTCCATATTGCCCGCACCTTCCGCCACCAGCACCAAATTGGATTTTTTGCCCCGCGCGGCACTTTCCTTGATTTCCATCGAGATGGTTTCCATATCAAACGGCACCTCGGGAATCAGCACGTATTCCGCCCCGCCGGTAATGCCCGCGTGCAGGGCAATGTCCCCACAGCCTCTGCCCATCACCTCCACAAAGGTGACCTTGTTGTGGGACTGCATCGTGTCTCTCAGGGCGTTGATTGCCCACAGTACGTTGTTTACGGCGGTGTCAAACCCCAGCGTCATATCGGTATAGGCAAGGTCGTTGTCAATCGTGCCGGGAATGCCCACTACCGGAAAGCCCGTATCCTCGTACAGATCCCGCGCCCCGCGAAAAGACCCGTCCCCGCCGATTACGATCAGCCCCGTGGCACCGTGCGCGCGCAGAATCTCCGCCGCGCGGAGGCGGTATTCCTTTTCCGCAAAATGCTTGCAACGGTCGGTTTGCAGAAAGGTGCCGCCGCTTTGAATGATATTGGAAACCGAACGGTGGTTCAGCTCCTCAAAATCGTCCTCAATCAGCCCCTGATAGCCCCGATGAAAGCCGATGACCTCTATTCCGGAGAGCAGAGCGTGCCGCACCGCCGCGCGGATGCAGGCGTTCATTCCCGGCGCGTCACCGCCGCTGGTAAGAATGGCAATTTTCATACGGTTTTTTCCTCCGATTTCTCCGGGCTTTTGTCCCGGCGGAAATAATGTACCGCACCGCACACGCTCTCCCACGCGCAAAGCAGGGCAAGCACCGCAATGCAGGCAATGACGATATTATCCTGGTATGCCTTGTTGACGTACAGGCAAAACGGCAGAACCATCGCACCGTAATACGCGATATTGACTCCGCACAATTTTTCGGTGCGGAAAAACACCAGCAGTGCCGGCAGAACCAGCACCCAGTTGTAGACGGAAAACACCGAGGGCAGCATCACGCAACAGCACGCGCCAAGGGCAAGGGTCACAAACCGGCGGCGCGGGAAAAGCGAGGAAACGGCAAAAAACAAAAGCACAAACGCGTAAAAGCAGACCAGCATCGTTTGCAGGGCAGAGGGCGAAAAGCCGTACTGCGCCATCGAGTCAAAAAATCGCAGACTGGTATGCCCCGAGTAGGAAATCGCGTCCTTCATCGACCAGATAATGCTCACGGGTCCCCCGAAGAAAAAGGAGGGGAGCAGGAGCATCAGCACGCCGTACAGCGCACAGCGTCCCGCCTCGCGATAGCGGCGGTCGGTCAGCAGAATCGCCCCGTAAAGTGCCGGGTACAGCTTCAGGGAAAAGGCAAACGCGAGGGAAAGCAACCCCGCCTCGCGCACCGCGCGATTTTCGCTGTCATAGCTCTGCACGAAAAGCAAAACGAAAATCAGCGCAAGGAAAACCGTGTTGCCACGCTCGTAAAGAAACACAAACGGAAGGCTGAACAGCACCGCCACCGTCAGCAGGCGGCGTTTTTTTTCGGCATACGGCTCCCGGAGAAGCACCAGTGCAAACGCGATGAGAACCCCCGCAAACAGGCACAGAAAGGCGAGAATCGCGCCGGGATAGTTGATCCAGGTGCGGCAATCCTCCGAGCCGGTGTTCAGATATGCCCCCGGAAACATCCGCGCCGAGAGCCAAAGCAAAAGATTTGCCATCGGCGGATACATCACGCGTCGCTCGGTGTACGCGCCCGCGCCCTGTGATGCGTCACGGATGGAATTGAAATAGTCCATAAACAGGTCGCTGCCGCGCAGGTGGAACACCGAAATAAAGGTTTCCGCCCCACCGATCAGAACGCGGAGGAGAAAGACCGCAAGGCAGGTCAGCACCGCAAGAATAAACAGCTCTGCCGGGTCACGGCGGGCAAAAAGACCCTTGACGTCCTCCCGCAACCGGTGTAAAAGTTTTTGCATCGTTCCGTCCTCCCCGAAAGTCTGAAGTGATGGGTAAATTATACCACGCTTTCGGGGCAAAGTCAAGGGCACGTGCCAAAAACGGCATCCCCCGCGCGGTTTCTCTTGACACCGCGCCCCAAAGGCTTTATAATAAGGGGAGAAAAGAAAACGGAGTGATGAAAATGACGGAACTGCTCTCCCCCGCGGGGAACTTTGAAAAAATGCGCGCCGCCATCCGCTACGGGGCGGACGCGGTCTATCTTGCGGGGCAGTGCTTCGGGATGCGCTCGGCGGCGGATAATTTTGACAACGCCGGGCTTTCCTCGGCGGTGCAATACGCGCACGAACGGGGAAAAAAGGTGTATCTTACGGTCAACACGATGCCGCACGGGGCGGAGTACCCGGCACTTCGCGCTTACCTGACCGCCCTGCGGGAAATCCCGGTGGACGCGATGATTGTAACCGACCTTGGCGTGCTTGCCACCGCGCGGGAGCTTCTCCCCGAAGTCCCGCTCCATATTTCCACGCAGTCCAGCATCGTCAGCCCCGCCGCGGCAAAGGCGTGGGCGGCAATGGGGGCTTCCCGGCTGGTGCTGGCAAGAGAGCTGACGCTGGACGAGGTGCGCGCCATCCGCGAGGCACTGGATCCCGCCGTGGAGCTGGAAGCCTTCGTACACGGGTCTATGTGCGTGTCGTACAGCGGCAGATGTATGCTTTCCAATCACTTTACGGGCAGAGACGCCAATCGCGGGGCGTGTACCCAACCCTGCCGGTGGAACTATACCTACACCGTGGAGGAGGAAAAAAGACCGGAATCCCCCCTGCCGGTGATCGAAAACGAACACGGAACCTTTATAATGTCCTCCAAGGATATGTGTATGCTGCGGCACGTTCCCGAGCTGATTGAGGCAGGCGTAACCTCCTTCAAAATCGAGGGGCGGATGAAAAGTGCGTATTATACCGCCGTCATTACCAATGCGTATCGGATGGCGATTGACGCTTACCGGAACGACCCCGCCGGGTATCGCTTTGACGAGCGGTGGTATCGGGAGGCGGAAAGCGTTTCGCACCGCGAATACTGCACCGGATACTGGTTTGACGACCCGCGGGAAAACCCCCAGCTTTGCCGGGAGCCGGGGTATCTGCGCGAAAAAGCGTACTTTGCCACGGTGGAGGAGCGGGGCGCGGCACTGCCGGGCGTTCCTGCCGAAACCGACGCGGGCGTGCTTTGCCGCCTGATTCAGCGCAACAAGCTGGAAAAGGGATGCGCGGCAGAGCTGTTGACCCCCGGCAGGGTGGGGATTCCGTTTACCGTGGCCGAACTTTACGGGGAGGACGGCACGCCGATTGAGGCAACGCCCCACCCGCTGATGACCTTTTTCACGCGCCTGCCGCGGGAGGCAACCGCCGGCGATATTGTCCGCGCCGGGGAAAGCGACGGGGAAACCCTTTGAAAGGGCACCCTCTGCCCCGCGACAGCTTTTGAAAAAGCCCGCCGCGAAGGCTTCGGAAAAAGCCCGTTGCGAGGCTCTGGAAAAGCCCGCCGCGAAGGCTCCTGAAAAAGCCCGCCGGAGAGGTTGCGGGGGCGTGGTATTCCTTGTTGCCGCCCGCCCCCCAAAGCCCCCGTGCAAAGCACCCTTATCATTCCCTTATTTCAAAAAAGGACTGGACACGGTATGAGAAACGAGCAATTAGCAGACATTCTGCGCCCCACCGGCTTTGACGATTTGGTGGGTCAGGCGCATCTGTTCGGCACGCACGGTGTGGTGCGGCGGATGGTGGAGAGCGGCAGGGTGACCAATATGATTTTTTTCGGACCCCCCGGCACGGGCAAAACCACTGCCGCCACCATCATTGCCAAGCAGTCCGGTATGGTGTTCCGCCGCCTGAACTGCACCTCCGCCACGCTTTCGGATGTGAAAGCGGTGCTGTCGGAAACCGCAAACGTGTTTGGCGCGGGCGGGATTTTGCTGTATCTGGACGAGATTCAGTATTTCAACCGCAAGCAACAGCAAAGCCTGCTGGAATATATGGAGGACGGGCGGGTCACGCTGATTGCCTCCACCACCGAAAATCCGCATTTCTACATTTACAACGCCATTATTTCGCGCTCCTCGCTGTTTGAATTCAAGCCCGTCACCGCCGCCGAGATGGTGCCGGCACTCACGCGCGCCCTTGCGTATCTCAACCGCGAAAAAGGAACGCAGGTTGAGGCAAGCGACGAAACGCTTTCCTACCTTGCCTCGCTGGTGCGGGGGGATGTGCGCCGGGGCATCGGTCTGTTGGAAAACGCCTATTACGCTACCGAAAACGGCGGGGAACGGTGTGAGATTTCACGCGAAAGCGTGGATTCCTTTGACGTGAAAACAGGTAGCTTCAACGAGGACACGCATTATGACCTTCTTTCCTGTCTGCAAAAATCCATCCGCGGCTCCGACCCCGATGCCACCGCGTTTTATGTGGCAAAGCTGGTGGAGGCGGGGGAATTGATCTCGCTTTGCAGACGCTTGCAGGTGATCGCCTCCGAGGACGTGGGGCTTGCCTATCCGCAGGCGGCGGCGGTAACCCGCGCGTGTTGTGAATCGGCGGTGGAACTGGGCTTTCCGGAGGCGGCAATTCCCCTGATCAATGCCGCGCTGATGCTTGCCACCGCACCGAAATCCAATACCGCCTATGCGGCATTTGCGGCGGCAAAGGCGGACGTGGAGGCGGGGCGCGGCGTAGAGGTGCCTACCCACCTGCGCGCCCCGCTCTATAAGGGCTACCGTTACCCGCACGATTTCACCTGCGATTATGTGCCGCAGGCCTACCTGCCCACAGACCTTGCAGACAGGCGGTATTACCACTACGGCGAAAACAAAACCGAACAGGCGGCGCGGCAGTATGCCGAATTTATCCGCCGCGAAGGCGGAAAAAAGAAATAGGCACAGAGACGCGAGGGGGTGCCTTCCCTGCAAGGCACCCCCTTGACCCCTTTCAAAACCTTTCAAACAAAAGGATAACTACCCCCGGGCACCTGCGGACTCCGTCTTCGACGGCGGCTACACGGCTCACGCGTTGCCTTGGGTTCACACACCCAAAGTCCCACATCAGCCGTGCAAAGATTTTGGAAGGAGTCCAGAGGAAACTTTTTGGGGAAAGTTTCCTTTGGCGCATCCCCCCCTTTTTCGGGCAAAAAACCTTGTTTTGTACTGTACCGCAGGGCGCGCCGCATAAACTCTACCAAAGGTTTTTTGCGGAGGTGCGTATGTGGCAAGGCGTTCTGATTGCGTGTCTGTTCGGCGTGCTGGAAGGGGTGACCGAATGGTTGCCGATTTCCTCCACGGGGCATCTGATTCTGTTGCAGGATGTGCTGGCTCTGCCGGTGCGCCCCGAGGTATTTGAGCTTTTTGAGGTTCTCATCCAGCTTGGGGCAATCGTTGCGGTGGCGGTGTTGTTTTGGGGGCGACTGAATCCGTTTTCGGCGCGAAAAGAAAAGGCGGAACGGCGGGCGGTTTTTGCCCTTTGGGGCAAGGTGGCACTGGCAGTAATCCCCTCTGTGGTGGCAGGACTTTTTCTGGACGATTTTCTCACCGCGCGGTTCTATCGCCCCGCCGTGGTGGCGGCGATGCTGATTTTATACGGCGTGCTTTTTCTCCTGCCGGAACGGAAAAATATGGTGAAAACACCGCACGCAGAGGGGGTAAATGCCAAAACGGCGTTTTTTGTGGGCTGTTTTCAAACGCTTTCGCTGGTGCCGGGAACCTCGCGTTCGGGTGCCACGATTTTGGGCGGAATCACGCTGGGGCTTTCCCGCCCGGCGGCGGCGGAATTTTCGTTTTTTCTCGGCATCCCCACAATGTGCGGGGCGGGGTTGCTTAAAACCGTGAAATTCTGCAAATCGGGGCTGTTTCTCACCCCGTATGAGGGGATATTGCTCGGAGCCGGAATGCTGACGGCGTTTTTGGTGTCACTGGTTTCCATCCGTTTTCTCCTGGACTTTGTGCGGCGACACAGCTTTGCCGCTTTCGGCGTATATCGGATTCTGCTCGGCGTGGCGGTGCTTGCGCGTATTTTATTATTTTAGGACGGTAAAAAATGAAGGAAGAAAAGCTGAAAATCCCGTATCCCGTGATTGTGGAGGGGAAATACGACCGATTGCGCCTTCTTTCGGTGATTGATGCGAATATTTACACCACGGAGGGGTTCGGTATTTTCAAAAAGAAGGAAAAAACGGCACTGTTCCGCGCTCTTGCCGCCACCACGCGGGTGATTGTGCTGACCGACCCGGACGGGGCGGGAACGCTGATTCGTTCCCATCTTTCGGGGGCGATTCCGAAGGATCGCCTGATTCCGTTGTATGTGCCGCAGATTAAGGGCAAGGAATCGCGCAAAAAGGAACCCTCCGCCGCCGGATTTCTCGGCGTGGAGGGGCAGGAGCGGGAACTGCTTTATCGGCTGTTTCTGCCGTTTGCGGACGGGAGCTTTTCCGCCCCGGCGCGCCCGATTACCAAGGCGGATTTTTTTGAGGACGGACTTACCGGAACCGACGGTTGCACCGCCCGCCGCGCCGCGCTGGCGAGAAAATTTGGGCTACCGGAGGATATGACCCCCTCCGCCTTGCTTGCCGCATTAAACATCATCACCGATTATCAAGGCTACAAAAACGCACAGGACGAGGGGCTCGCATAATTCACGCAGACCGAAAACGGAAATATGGGGTTTTGACAGGGCGGAATCCTTGAGAGTTTGCAAAACTTCCATAGTTACTGCTACCTTGACATCGTCTAAGGAAGAAACCCGGCTATATAGCCGGGTTTCTTTTGATTTTCCGTTTTCTATCGCCAAAACCCTCCCTCGGCGTATGAGATACGCCTCTCGGTCGGG
>CAKSPL010000059.1 GCA_934481325.1 uncultured Eubacteriales bacterium
CGGTATGAAAAACACGCAAAAAAGCGGCTCTCTTGGACAGGGGAGCCGCTTTTTTTGCGGGACGCCGTTTTTCGGGGAAATTGCCCTTTTGGGGAGAGCCGTTCTTTCAAAGAAACCGCTCGTTCGAGGGCATCGGTCTTTTGAGGGAGCCGCCCGTTCGGAGAAACCGCCTGTTGGGGGTGTCACTCGTTCAAGGGATGCCGCTTTTCGGGAAAGCCACTCGTTCGGGAGCATCGCTCGTTCAGAGATGCCGCTCGTTCAAGAGGCATCACTTTTTCGCGGGAGCCGCCCTTTTGCAGGAGACTTTCCGCTCAGAAAATCCCCGGGATGAGGTGGGAAAGCCCAAGTCCTGCCGCAAAGGACGCAGCATTTGCCGCCAGTGCGTACAGTACATAAAAGCCGCGCCGGCGGGGCGGATCGTCGAGCTTTCGCAACCACACGGCATAAATCACCGCCTCCGCCGCAAAAACCAACAGCTCCAGCAGGATATACCACAACACAAACGCCAGCTGCCCGGAATGATAGTTGATCACATTCAGCAGGACGTTCAACCCGATCTGCGTGACGGTTTTGACGCCTAGCAGTAAAAGCACCGTTTTTTTACCGAAAAAGCCAAAGAGGAATGCCACACCCATCTCAATGGCAATCGTGAAAAGGATTCTTGCAAAGAGGGAAAGCAGTTCCTGCCGCCACTCATAGCTCCGGTACGCGTGAAGGCGGGCGTCGGTGCTGTTTTCCCGGTTGTACTCCACGGAGCCGATGTCGGCACCGGACAGCTCTACGGTATAATAGGTATCAAAGGCATAGCGTTCACAGATTCCGCTGACGGCAAAACGCCCGCTCTCCGGGTAGTAAAGCAGAATCTTGAAGCGTTGCGGCGGATAGTACGTCCACGCAATCTCCCCGGTTTCACTGACTTTGGAAGTGACATCCTGTAAAAAGTAATATCCGTCGGCATCCTGATAATCCACAAAGGCTTTCCAGATGTCATAATCCAGCGGAGCATCAGGGTATGCGGCACTGCCCTTATAATGAGCGGTATTTTCGTTCCCGTCCCATACAGACTGGGGGCCGGTAGAGGGCGTGGAGGAAAGCAGGGTGCCGTAGCAAAGCTCCTCCCCCATATTCCGGAACCGCACCCGCACCGAGGGCTTGGGTCCCGTATCCGCCGCGGCGGAAAGGGGCAGGGCGGCAAGAAGGCAAAGCACGCACAGGAAAAAAATCAGTCTTTTTTTCACAAAATCACCCCCCTTGGTTCAGTATAGCACATCTCGCCGCAATTTGCAAGCAGAGAGAAAAACCGCGGGTGCCTTGCCCCGCGGTTTTAATTTTACAGATAGGAAAACAGCAAATGCCGGCTGTGTGCGTCCAGCGTATGCCAATCCTCGATTTCATAACGGTTATCGTTGCTGTCCCGCATCAGAACCCGCCCTTTTTTGGTGGATTTGATATCGGTATGGCGGCTTCTCACGGTGAAGGAGGTTTTGCCGTAGTCGGTTTCCACCTCAAAGGTGAGCTTGCCGAATTTCTCCTCCGTGGCAAGCACCGCCGTAATCTGCGGAATGCGGTAATGCTCCGCAAGGCACACCCGTAACGCCGCGGCGGATGCCTCGTCCACCTCCGAAAGATCCCGCACCAGTGCCACCTCGCGCTCGTCTTTGTCCAACAGGGTCAGGTATTTTTCGGGATCGGAAAGCGGGAAAAGACAGCGCGGCTCCAGGTTTTCGGTTACGGTGCCGTCTTTTGCAATCAGGCGCACCAGATATCTGTCGGTCTGTTCAATGCTTGCCGTGTAACGGTCCACGTAAAAGCGTGTCATACGCGCCCCCCTCACAGATTTTCCGCGCGGCGGCTTGCCGCCACCCGGTCGGACATCGACTGAATTTCCACCAGCTTGTAATACTTCCCTTTCTTCTCCATCAGTTCCTGCGGGGTGCCGCATTCGATGATGTGACCGTTGTCCATCACCACAATTTTGTTAGCTTTGGAAAGCGTGGAAAGGCGGTGCGCAATCATAATGGTGGTGCGCCCGCTGATCAGATGCTCAATTGCCTCCTGAATCAGATGCTCGGTTTCGGAGTCCACGGATGCGGTTGCCTCGTCAAACACCAGCATAGAGGGGTTGCGCAGCATTGCGCGGGCAATGGAGATACGCTGTTTTTCCCCGCCGGAAAGCCCCACGCCCCGCTCTCCCAGCATTGAATCGTAACCGTCCGGCTGGCGCACGATAAATTCGTGTGCGTTGGCAATATCGGCGGCATTGATTACCTCGTCCACCGTAAAGGTGCTGTCTCCGTAAGCGATATTGTTGTAGATGGTATCGTGAAACATCATCGGCTCCTGCTGTACGTACCCGATATGGGAGCGATAGTATTCCATATCGATTTCGCGGATATCTTTGCCGCCCACCGTAATCTCGCCATCGTATTGGTCGTAATACCGCAACAGCAGGTTAATCAGTGTGGATTTGCCGGAGCCCGTGGTGCCGACAATGCCGACCACATCACCCGGTTCAATGGTGAGGTTGATGTCACGCAAAACCTTTTTGGTGCGGTCAAAGGAAAAATTGACGTTCCGGAATTCGATTCGCCCGCCGATGTCGGCATCGGTGTTGCCCTTACCGAAATCGTGTTCGGGCTCCGCATCCAGGATGTCCATAATCCGCTCTGCGGAGGCGATGGCACCCTGCGTGGAATCCGACAGGTTGGCAAAGAAGTTGACCGGCTCATAAAACATCGAGGCATACGAAATAAAGGAAACCAACAAGCCCACGGTCAGATTTCCCGCATTGCCCGACGCCAGCCCGTCAATGACCAGTGACCCGCCGAAGCTCCAGATAATCACGGTGCCGCAGGCAATCAGACAGTTGACGATGGAGGGATAGGCATTGAGAATTTTGCCCGCCTTGCTGTCGGTCTCCCGCCATTCCTCCACGCAGGAGGAAAACCGCTCGGTGGCGTTTTTCTCATTGGTAAAGGACTTGATGACGCGGATGCCCGGCACGGTATCGGTCAGCACCGAGGTCACCGCCGAGGAACGCCGCCAGATGCGGCGGTAAAAGGGCGCGATTTTTTTGCGGAATATGCGGGAGCCGATGACCACCAGCGGCACGGGGCAAAGCGAAAGGAGCGTCAGCTTCGGATCCATCACCAGCATTACCGCCACAATGCCGATCAGCTTGAAAAACTGCACCACCACTTCCTGCGTGATGCGAAGCATAAAGGATTGCAGGGTTGCCGTGTCACTGCTGATGCGGTTGATGACGGCACCCGTGGAGGTCTTGTCATAAAACCGCATCGGCAGGTGCTGTGCCTTTTCGTAAACCTCGCGGCGGATGCCCGCCACGATTTTATCGCCCGAAACGCGTAACATATAGCCCCTGATTCCGGCTAAGGCATAGCGGACGATATTGATGCCGATCAGCGTCAGAGACACAATCAGCAAAAGGTCACGCCTCCCGTCCGGCAGGATCACGTCCACCATCCATTTGGTCAGGAGCGGCGGAACCAGCGCAATTGCCGTAGTGATTACCGAAAGCAGCACCGCCACCATCAACACCGCCCTCTCGGGCTTGAGATACCCCGCCAGCCAATGAAGCAGCTTGCCCTTGTTCATACAGTAGATACAGGGGACGCCGGGGGCGGAGAGTGTGCGCCCGCACCGGGGGCAGACCGAAAGCAGCTTTTCATAGGTGCCGCGGATTGCCTCCATCGCTTCCCCGGCAGGCTCCCCGTCCCTCACCGAATTGAGGAAGGAAACCGCCGCGTCGCAAAGCCCGGCAATGGTAAAGGTATAGCGAAACACGTCGCGCACACCGTCCTTTTCCCGCAGACGGATGAGACCGTTTCCGTAAAGCCGTTTGGTGAAAAGTTCCCCCATCCCGGCGATATTCACAGAGTCATACAGCTCCCCGCTTTTCAGCGACACCGTAAAAAAACGCGTGGCGGTTACGGCAAGCGCGACGGGCTCATACGTCCCGTCGAGTGCGGTTTCCCCCACGATCGCAAACAGAATCGGATCCTCGGGGGAGTTGCCCGTTTCCAGCACTTCCCTTTGACGGTCAGTCAATGCCTGATTGACCGGAAATTCGGTTTTCATTACACGAACGCCGCAGTGCGGCTCTCCTTTTTGTTTGTGCGGTCATTGTAGCACGGGGGGCGCGCGCTTGTCAATGAAATCCGGGAAAAAAACCGAAAAAAATTTATTTTTGTTGTGTTTTGTAAAAAATATCTTCATTGTGTGCAAAAACGCCTCCCCGCAGCACGTTTTTTTTGCACAAAGCCCTTGACAAAATCCTTTGTTTCGGTTATAATGTCTTTTGCGAGTTATGCAACCGGCACTCGCAGAGTATGATAGGTAAAGGGTTTATCCCTCTACACGGAGAAGTACTCAAGTTGGCCGAAGAGGCGCCCCTGCTAAGGGTGTAGGTCGGGAAACCGGCGCGAGAGTTCAAATCTCTCCTTCTCCGCCAGAAAAAGCCCCCCTTTACGGGGGCATTTTGTATTGTCCCGACCAAGGAAAGGAAAAGACCGCAGATGTACGACAAAGCAAGCAGCTACACCGAAAAGCTGGAAACCGTGCTACACCGCCTTGCCGATATTGACCGTGCCGAAAATTATGCCGAGGTCTCCGAAAAAATCCGTGCACTGCTCGGTGCTGTCGGGGGTTACACAGGTGCCACCGGCGTTTATGTGTTTGAACGCGCCGAGCTGACGGAAGCCTATCACATCGCTTTTGAATGGCGTTCCCCCCGGAAAACCGCGTGGGCAAAAGTGAGAAATGCCGCAAAAGAGCTTTCTGCGGCGGAAATTCCGTATCTGGAAAACGAATTTCGCGAGGGGCGCGGCGTGGTAATTGACAGAGAAAAAACAACCGACGCACGGATGTCGGCAGAGTGCGCCCTGCTCCGCTCCCGGGGCATTGACGCAGGCTTTTTTGTTCCCGTCTCCTACAAGAAAAAAATCGTGGGCTTTCTCGGGATGAATGACCCGGATATCCGGCACAGTGCCGATTATATGAACCTTTTGCAGGTAGTGGGCAGGCACCTTGGCAGCGTGTGGGAAAACTACCGTACGGTAGCCCTGCTGGAACGGGATCAGAACCGCCTGCGCGCAACCGAAAAAGCCTTAGCGGAGGAGCAGCTTTTTTTGGAGGTGTTCACCCGTGACTACACCTCGGCATTTTATTTTGATCTGATTTCGGGCAAGGGGCGGGCATTGAAGCTGGACCGGCAGGCAAACGCGCGGCACCTAGTGGAGGGTACGCCGGACACCGTGAATTACGAAGCCGTAATGCGCCTGTATACGGAGCGGTTTCTGATTCCGGAATCCGCACCCGATTTTTGGGAGCAGCTATGCCCGGAAAACCTTTGCCGGACGCTTTTCGCGCGGGATCGGATGTCCATCCGGTTCCGCAGTGTGCCGAACGCCGCCGGGCAACAGTATTTTGAATTGCAGGCAGTGCGCGTGCGCGGGGGCGAGAGCGAGTTTCCGGTGATGCTCGGTTTTCGTCATATTGATGATATCGTGGCGCGGGAGCAGTTGCATCAGGAAGCCCTGGAGCGGGCATTGGCGGCGGCAAGGCTGAATAACGAAATCATTTCCGCCATCAGTAAAATCTACTCCTCCATTTTCCGCATTGACATCCCGAACGATCGTTACGACGAGGTGTCGGGTGACACCGAAACGCATCACTTTACCGGGGTAACGGGGCGTGCTTCCACCAAAATGGCGGAGCTTTGCGATGCCTTTGTCACCCCCGAATATCACGACCGGGTGTTGCATTTTTTCGATATTTCCACGCTCCCGGAGCGGCTTGCCAAGGAGGAAACCACCGCGATTGAGTTTCTGAGCAAGGAAGGCAAATGGATGCTGGCGCGTTTCATTGCCAAAAAGCGAAACGCCGAGGGAAAACTGACCCACGCGCTGTACGTCACGCGCAGTATCGAGGATACCAAACGGCGGGAGCAGGACTGGATTGCCATTGCAGAGGAGGCAAACCGTGCCAATACCGCGAAAACCGATTTTCTCTCCCGTATGGCACACGACATCCGCACCCCGATGAACGCCGTACGCGGATTTACCGAAATCACGCTTGCCAACCTGGATAACCCGCAAATGGTGCGGGAAGGAATCGAAAAAATCGACATTGCCGGGAAATATCTGCAACAGCTGGTGGACGACGTGCTGGACCTCTCCCGCATTGAAAGCGGGCAGATGCGCATCTGCCCCGCGCCTGTCGACGTGCGGGAACTGTATGACGGCTTTGCGCAGACGATTGAGTGCGTGACGCCAAACAAACGGCTGAATTTTCACTGTTCGCTCGGTGTCCTGCTCTACCCCACGGTACTGGCGGATTCCCTGCGCATCCGGCAGGTTTATATCAATCTTCTCTCCAACGCCGTCAAATACACCCCGGACGGGGGCGATGTGTTTTTCACGCTGACACAGCAACCGGACGAGGACGGAAAAACCGTTGTCCTGACCGCCGAAATCCGCGATACCGGCATCGGAATGTCCAAAGAATTTATGGAAAAATGTACCTGAAATTCACCCGCTCGGTGGATACCCGCGTTAATGCGGTACGCGGGAGCGGACTGGGGCTTTCCATCGTGCGCCGGCTGGTGGATCTGATGGGCGGCACCATCCGTGCCGAAAGCGAACCCGGAAAAGGAACGGCGTTTACCGTCAGTTTTCCGCTCCCGGTGGCAACAAAAGAAACAGCGACACAGGAAAACGGCACAAGCGCGGCGGAATTCTGCCGCGGGATGCGCCTGCTGGTGGCAGAGGACAACGAGCTGAATTTTGAGGTGATTGCCACCCTGCTTGCCGCGCGCGGCATCACCTGTGACCGCGCGGAGGACGGCTCGGTCTGCGTGGAAAAATTCCGCAGTGCCCCGCCCGATACCTACCACGCCATTCTGATGGATGTGATGATGCCCGTAATGGACGGGGTGCAGGCAACCGTTATGATTCGCCGTCTCAGCCACCCCCGCGCCACCGCCATTCCGATCATCGCGATGACCGCAAACGCCCCGCGCGCAAATTGCGCGCGGGGCGTTTTTTGCCGTTACCGGTATAGGGGCTGTTTACGGCTCCTGCTCCTCCCCCTTTTCCGCCTCGGTATAAGTAAACCGTAACGGAAAGGTGTCAATCGCCTCGGTGTATACCGCGCCGCTCCCCTGCTGTAACAGGGCTTTTTCCAGGTCGTCCGAAAAAGTGCGGATCAGTCCCGCGTCCCCCCGATAGGGGTGTTCCGTCTGTATCATTTTCTCCTCCTTACTGCTTCGTTCCGTTGCTCTGCAACCACGCAAGCAA
This sequence comes from uncultured Eubacteriales bacterium, assembly GCA_934481325.1. Taxonomy (GTDB): domain Bacteria; phylum Bacillota; class Clostridia; order Oscillospirales; family CAG-272; genus Firm-07. Next base: position 7,317 of record CAKSPL010000059.1, read on the forward strand.
ATCGGCATCCGGCACTTCACCGAGAATCAGCGTGCCACTGGCTTCCTTGCTCGGGTACCAAACACCCTGTCTATAAGCCGTGTCCTCAGTGTTTCCATC
>CAKSPL010000060.1 GCA_934481325.1 uncultured Eubacteriales bacterium
CTCGGTCAGTTTCATCCGATCACCTCCGCTCCTATCCTATGCCACACACCGCAAAAGTGCAACCCGCCGCCTGCGGTGCGGCTGATAGGCTGTTGCGTTACTTTGGGTACACACACCCAAAGTTCTCCGGTGTGCCGCGTACCGCCTGCGCCGCCTGCGGCGGGGCTGATAGACCGTTGCGTTGTCTTGGGTTCACACACCCAAAGTCCGGCGTATATCGTGTAAAGATTTTGGAAGGAGTCCGGAGGAAACTTTTTTCAAAAAGTTTCCTTTGGCGCGTCCCCTTTCGGCGTTTCTTAGTACGGCAAAAGGGGTATTGTCCCTGTGTCCGCTTTTTTGCGCCCACTCCCTGCAAAGAAAGCGGCTAAGAAAATAAAATATGTTAAAGTCTGACCGAGGATGTATTCAGTCGCCGAGAATATCTTTTACAATAGCGTTCAGGTGCTGAATCTGCACATCGGTCAGCCCCTCCACGCAAAGCCGACGAAGGGTGGAACGCCCCAACAAATCATCCACACTGACGCCGAAAAAATCGGAAAGAGCCACCACGGTTTCCACCGAGGGCTGAATATTGTTGTTTTCCCAGTTGGAAACTGCCTGTTTGGTTACACAGAGCTTGGCGGCAAGCTCCACTTGGGTCATCCCCCGCGCTTCTCTTAACTGACGAATCCGTTCATTTAACATTTTAATCCCCTTTTGTCCATTATTTGAATACTATTGTAAAAATAATTATTGACAAATTAAAAATACTATAGTATACTGATAATTGACATACAAGAAAGGAGAATTTGTATATGTCTAAAATGTTCACAAAAATGTTCACAAACATCGGCGGAAAAATCAAAACCGTAGCAAAGGTGAGTTGCCTGATTCTGATGCTCGCATCCGTAATCGCGGGGATTATCGTCATTGCAGACGGAAACTATGCTCTCGTTGGCGTTGGGCTACTTATTGTAGGTCCGGTTCTGATGTGGATCGGCAGCTTTATGACTTACGGTTTTGGGGAACTGATTGAAAAAACAACCGAAATTGCGCAGAACACCGCCTCCGGAAAAGGCAACCCTGCAACCGACAAACAGAAAAAACTGGATCAACTGCTTGCAAGCGGGCTGATTACCGAGGAGGAATACCGGAATGCAAGCACAAAATAACGCGGGGAGGAAAAAGCTCCGCCTTTCCGGCTCCCTGATTTGTATGCTGGCGGCATTTGTGCTGATAGCTGTCTGGGAATGGCTTTACTACGGGTTCGATTTCTTTTGTTACTTCTTTTATCGTTTCTTCTATTATTTTGATGGCTTTATGTGGCTTGTGTGCGGTTTCGCTCTGGTTTATCTGTGCTTTTTGTACCCCAAAAAGAAATGCGGCTGGTGCTTGCCGATTCTGCTTCTTCTCTTTTTTATGATGTATTTTGCATACACCGGCAGATTTAAATTATGGATGGAGTATGAGGAGATTAGTTCGTATTATTTTTCTGCAAGCTATCATAAAATGGTGATATTTTCAACAATCAAGCAAGCCCTCATCTGTATCGTCGGCATCGTGAGCATCGCGTGCTCGCTTCTCGGATTCCGGAGATATCGTTCCGTCAGCACTTCAAAGGTTTTTGGGGGAGCTGCGGGGCTATTGGTCTTCTATGAATTTGTGCTGTTGGTAAGCAAACTTACCAATGGGCGCGGATATTCTTTTAACGACTGTGTGTTCACCGTTGCAGTCTGCCTGTTTCTTGTTTCCGTTTTTCTGCTGGCAAGAAAGGGAGAATGCCCGATTCTGATCAAAGCCGCTGTCACAAAAGCAGAGCCGGAGCCGGAAAGGAAGGAGATTGCAAAAGCTCCCGAAATTTCCGCAGAGGATCAGTTGCTACTGCTGAAAGCCAAGCTGGATGCGGGGATGATTAGCGAAGAAGAGTATCAAAAACAGCGGCTTGCCGTGTTGCAAAGCCTTTGAATATAGAAGTCCCATCAAAAAAGCAGCCCTTCCGGGCTGTTTTTTTGATGGGGAACGCGCCAGAGGAAACTTTTTTCAAAAAGTTTCCTCTGGACTCCTTCCAAAATCTTTGCACAACTCACGCCGGACTTTGGGTGCATCATCCCAAAACAACAAACGAGCCGCCGCATTACAGGGAAATTTCCCGGCGGCAGTCATCCTTTTGTTTGAAAGGTTTTGAAGGGGGGCAAGGGGGTGCCTTGCAAGGAAGGCACCCCCTTGCACATCCCCCCCCGCGCGGCTGTTATGCGGGTTTTTCCAACTCGGTAACTGCCACGGAAAGGTCGTCCCGGCTTTCGGTTGCCGCGCGCCCCAGCACCAGTCGCGCAAATTTTTCCGCTTCGCCGTCCCATTTTTCCGCCAACATTTTTTCCAGCCACAGGCAACGGTCGCCGCTTCCGCTCACGCCGTCGCTAACCTGCACCAGCACGTCGCCGGGTTTGAGCTCCACGCGGATGCGCTCGGCATCCAGGCTTTCCAAAATCCCCACCGGGGCGGTGCGGGAAAAGAAGCTGGTAACCTCCCCGCCCCGCAAAAGCAGGGTCGGTGCGGCACCGCATTTATAAAGCCGCCCCTCTCCGCTGATATGGTCGATTTCCAGCAAATCCACCGTGGTACTGGATTCACTCTCCCGCCGCCCGCGCGCCGCCAGAAAGCCATTCAGCATTTTCAGCGCGTTTTCCGCTCCGCTCCCTGCCCGTAGCATCCGGGAAAGGAACGCACAGGAGAGCGCAGAGGTCAGCGCGGCGGTGTTTCCGCTCCCCATTCCGTCACACAGGAACACGTAATCGTATCCGTCCTCGCATTGCAGGGTGGTGACGCTGTCTCCGCAATGCCGCCCCGAATTGCCCGCCCGCGGGCGGGTAAATTTCACGGTTTTGCTGGTCAGCACCGGCTTTTCGGGAAAAGTGATGTCGGCAAGACCCTCCGTGGTTTCAATCACCGGCTCCCCGAGGGAAAAATGACAGTACTGCTCCAACACCCGCCGCAATTCCCGAATTTTCATATGCTCTCCCGGCAGTCGGACACCGCGCAACATCACCACGCGCCGTTCCTTGCCGCACACCGCGGCGGATTCCAGCGAAAAGCCGAGCCCGGAAAGCCGCTCCACAATCCGCTGACCCGTTGCGGTGTCGGCGGTGACAGATTCCTTGGCTTTGTCCAGCGTTTCCCCGAGGAGCCGCCCCACGGCGGCGTAATCCATTGCCACTACCGAGGTTTTGTCCCCCCGGATGGCTTCCTCCGTCAGGCGCACCGCACCCTCGTTGATCTCCCGGATTAGGGACGGCAGTCTTTCGCATCGGTGGGCAAGCTCCTCCGGAAATTCCCGCGCGTCGATTTCCCCTTTGGCGTGCAGTTTTCCGCCGAGTGCCGCCACCGCCGCCGCAGTGGTGGCATATTCCGCGCTCCAACAGACGTCGCGATTCGGGCAATCGGGGCAAACCTTATCAAAGGTGCGGTCGCAAAGCCGACGCAAATCCGAAAGCCCCGGGCGGCGTTGGCGGTCGCACAACTCATAAAAGGTGCCGGAAAGATCCAAAAACGCACCCGAAATCTCACGCAATCGCCGTTCGCCCTGCGTCAGTGCCAGTGCCTTTGCCGACTGCTCTGCGGCACGGCGGCGCGAAAGTGCCACGCGGCGGGAGGGGGAGCCCTCCACCAGCCCCGTGCTGTCGGTAGCCAGAAACAGTGCGCCCGCAAACAGCGTGGCGGGCAGAATCAGCGAAAGCCCGGGCATTCCCCGCACGAGAAAGCCCCAGCCGGACGCGGCGGCGGCACCTACCAGAATCCCCCCGCTCCGACTGCTTTTTTCCAGAAGGGAAAACGAAAGTGCGGCAAGCAGGAATGCGGGAGCGAGCTTCCAGTCAAAGCAAAGCCCCGCAAGCCCCGCGCCGATTGCGCCGAAGGCGATTCCCTTTCCCGCCGCCAGCAACAGCCCGAACAGTGCCGCCACGATGGCACCGGGCCACAGCCCGGCAAAATTGACACCTCTGACCGCAAAAATCGCCGTAAAGACCAGTGCGGCAAAGCCCGCCTCGCGGGAAAGGGGAAACCGCCCCTCTCCCTTTTCGGTAATCCCGAGGTACAGGAACGAGGCAAGCGGAGCCGCCGCCACCGAAAGGAGCAGTGCAAACAGGTCAAAATACAGGTACCCGCCCCGCACGGCGGTAAAAACTCCCGCCGCCGCCGTTGCGGTTGCCGCGGCGGCAATGCGAAGCCCCGCCCGCTCGCAAAACGGATGCTCCCGCCCGCCGGGTTCCATCACCAGAGAAAAAAAGGCACGCACCACCAGCAGTATACCGAGAGCCGCCAGCGTCAGATAATCCCGGATTATCAGACTGCCGCAAAGGGCACCGAGCAGGGCTGCCGGAAGATAGGTCAGCGGCATTGCCGCCGCCAGTGCCACCCCGAACGGGCGCACGCCGAACAGCAGTTCCGCCGTGGTGACAAGGCACGCCGCCCCGCCGAGCGCAAGATGCTTCAGCGCGCAAAGAGCGCGCACCCGGGTAAAGAACGGGCGCGGGGTGCTTTTCATCCGCGGTATTTTTGCTTCCTTCGTTTTGAGATCCATAAAAGCCTCCTTCTCGCCAAACGGCGTTTTTCCGATTTTATTCTAAAACAAGAAAGGCGGAAAAACGCGCGCTTTTTGCCGTCACAAAACGGCGAGGGGGCGCAAACGGCTCCCCTTTTTGCCGTTTGCGGGGAGAACGAAGGGGGGCGTGGAAAAATTTGTCGAACGATTTTTCGGAAAATCGGGAATATTTTTCTTTTTTTCCACACGCGGGAAATATTTTATGTTACAATGAATGGACAGAAATGCCAACCCCGCCCGGGGGGGCAGTTATCCGCCGCCGCGGCGGAGAAAGGAGCGGTTATGCGCTGTTGTTTTACCGGTCATCGTTCATTCCCTCCTGCAGTTGCCGCGGAGCTGATCACCAAGCTGGATCCGGTGCTGGACCGGCTTTATGCCGCAGGCGTGCGGGAATTCCGTGCGGGCGGTGCGCTGGGCTTTGATACACTGGCGGCACTGCGGGTCATTGCCTTTCGGGAAAACCACCCGGATTGCAGGCTTGCCCTGATTCTGCCCTGCGGAAATCAGTCAGCACGGTGGAGTGCCAAGGATCAGGCACTTTATGAGCGGGTGCGCGCCGCGGCGGATGAGGAAACCGTGCTGTTCCGCTCCTATACGCCGGAATGTATGCACGCGCGCAATCGCGCCCTGGTAAACGGAAGCGACTATTGCGTGGCGTATCTCACCAAAAACAGCGGCGGCACACTGTATACCTGCTCCTATGCGCTGAAAAACGGCGTTACGCTGATTAACCTTGCCGACCTGTAAAATCGGTACAAAATCCCCGCAGGGGTTCCGCGGAACCCCTGCGGGGATTTTTTTACACAAAGGGTCAAAGGAGCCGGATGCCGGCTTCGGCAAGGGCAAGCACCGTTTCCTCGTCCCATACCGAGCACTGCACCTCCCCGATATGCGCACAGCCGAGAATCAGCATACAAAGGCGGGACTGCCCGATGCCGCCCCCGACGGTCAGCGGCAGCTTTCCGCTTTGCAGCAGTCGGTGAAACGGCAGGCTTCGCCGCTCCTCGCACCCGGCAAGCGTCAGCTGGCGATCCAGCGATTCTTCGTCTACGCGGATCCCCATTGAGGAAATTTCCAGCGCGCGGGAAAGCGTTTCGTCCCAAAAGAAAAGATCGCAGTTCAGCTCCCAATCGTCATAGTCCGGGGCTCTGCCGCTGTGGGGCTTGCCGGAGCGGAGCGCACCGCCGATCTGCATCACGCACGCGGTGGGATGCTCCTTCACGAAAAGATTTTCGCGCTCCTCGGGTGTGAACGCCGGGTAAAGATCCTCCAGCTCCTGCGCCGTGATAAAAGCCACCTCGGGGGACAGCACGGTGCGCAGTTGGGGATAGCGCACGCGCAATTGCTCCGCCGTATTGCAGATTGCGCGCACGATTGCCCGCACTGTCAGCGAGAGAAACTCAAGATTCCGGTTTTCCCTTGTAATGACCTTTTCCCAATCCCATTGATCCACGTAAACCGAATGGACGTTGTCCGGCACCTCGTCCCGCCGGATGGCGTTCATATCGGTATACAGTCCGTTTCCCACCGTAAAGCCGTAGCGTGCCAGTGCCAGCCGTTTCCATTTGGCAAGCGAGTGAACCACCTCCGCCTCCACGCCGATGGCGGGAATGTCAAACCGCACGGGCCGTTCGGTGCCGCTTAAGTTGTCGTTGATGCCGGATGCCTCGGTCACAAAAAGCGGCGCGGAAACGCGTTTGAGATTCAGCGCGGCAGAAAATTCAGATTGAAAGATCGATTTGATGTGCGCAATGGCACGCTGAGTATCGTAAGCATCGAGTACCGAACGGTATCCGGGGGGGATTGTGATGCGATTCACGATATTTTCCTCCTTTTTTCGTCCATTTCCCCGGTGGGGATTCTTGCTTTTATTATATTCCTAAAATGCAGGATTGTCAATATAAAATTGCAAATTTTGTGTGCGGGGAAAAATATCTTTTCCTTGCATTTTCTGCCCGGATGTGGTAAAATATATAAAAAGCACTTTCTGCTCGGAAAGGATGAAGAAATATGAAGGATATTTTACGCGTAGGGGTTGCCGTTCCCGCACTCCGCGTGGGGGACGTGACCTATAACCTCGGCGAAATCGAAAAACAGCTGAATACCGCGGCGGCGGCAGGCGTTTCGGTGCTTGCCTTCCCGGAATTGGCAATTCCGGGCTACACCTGCGGGGATCTTTTTTGCTCCGAGGCGTTGCTTGCCCGGGTGGAAAAAGCCCTGACCGCACTTGCCGCAAAGGTGCCGGAGGGGATGCTGGTGGCAGTGGGTGCGCCGCTTCTCGCCGGCGGACAGCTGTTCAACTGCGGGGTGGTTCTCTCGGGCGGAAAAATCGTGGGCGCGGTGCCGAAAACCTTTATTCCCAACTATGCCGAATTTTATGAGCGGCGGTGGTTTTCCTCCGCGCGGGATCTGAAAACCGACACGCTGTCCGTCGGGGGGCAGACCTTCCCCATCGGGGCGGATTTGATTTTCCGCACGCCGGGCGGCACCGCGGTAGCTTTGGAGGTCTGCGAGGATTTCTGGGCTCCGCTCCCGCCGAGTACCTTTCTGGCGATGAACGGGGCGGAGGTGCTGATTAACCTTTCCGCCAGCAACGAAACCGTGCAAAAGCGCGCCTACCGCAGGGACCTGGCACTGCAACAGTCCGCCCGCACCCTCTCGGCATATCTTTATACCAGCTCGGGTGCCGACGAATCCACCAGTGACCTGATCTTTTCGGGGCACGGAATGATTACGCTTTCCGGCACGATGGTGGCGGAAAACAGAAACTATATCGACAAGGACTACACGATGTTTGCGGACC
>CAKSPL010000061.1 GCA_934481325.1 uncultured Eubacteriales bacterium
GATTTGGTCAGACCCGCTTTTGATTTCTGGCACGACAAAAAACGACAGCATATGATGCATTGAGGTGATTTTTTTGAGCGTTATAGGTATGGCACTGATTGCCACCCTCTGCACCTGGGCGGTAACGGCACTGGGCGCGGCGATGGTGGCTGTTTTCAAAAATCCGGATGAAAAGATTATGAATCTGTGCCTGGGGTTTGCCGCCGGAGTGATGATTGCCGCCAGCTTTTGGTCCCTGTTACAGCCTGCAATCGAGCGGGCGGAAAAGTACCTGTCCATCCCCGCGTGGTTTGTGGCAACCGTCGGGTTTTTGCTCGGTGCGCTGTTTTTATGGGGGTCAGACAAGGTAGTCAGCCGCTCCCGCCGCCGTGTGGAGATTGCGGAATCCGTGCAGGAGGAACGCTTTCACCGCATTGTGATGCTGGTGCTTTCCATCACGCTCCATAACATCCCCGAAGGGCTTGCCGTAGGTGTGGCGTTCGGTGCGCTTTACGGCGGAGGGGGAAATACGGAGGAACTGATGGGAGCCGTGGGAATTGCGATGGGAATCGGATTGCAGAATTTCCCGGAGGGGGCGGCGGTTTCAATGCCGTTGCGGCGTGAGGGGTATTCCCGCAAAAAGAGCTTTTTCATCGGTCAGGCATCCGGAATAGTGGAGCCGATAGCGGGGGTAATCGGTGCGGCATTGGTGATGAAGGTACAGCTCCTTTTGCCGTTTGCATTGGCATTTGCTGCGGGCGCGATGATTCTGGTAGCGGTTCACGAGCTGATTCCGGAGTGCCAGCAAAATCAAAAAGCAAACCCGTATTTTGCCACGATGGGGATTGTGTCCGGGTTTGCGCTGATGATGCTTTTGGATGTCGCACTGTAAAAAATCGGGCTGTTGCCACGCAACAGCCCGATTTTTTACTCTGCCGCCCGCATCGCGGCAATCGCCGCGGCAGGATCCTTTGCACCAAACACTGCGGAGCCGGCAACCACTATGTTGACCCCGGCGTCCAGCACGCTCTTTACGTTGGCGGCACCGATGCCGCCGTCGGCTTCCACATCTGCGGAAAGGTGCAGTGCTTTGAGCTTTTCCCGGATGATACGCGCTTTTTCCAGCGTTTCCGGAATCAGCTTTTGCCCGCCGAAGCCGGGATAAACCGTCATTACCAAAATCATATCCACCTGCCCGAGATACGGGAAAACCGCTTCTGCCGGGGTGTCCGGCGAGAGGGCAAGGGCGGCTTTTTTGCCGGCGGCGCGAATGGCGGAAAGACATTCCGACACACGATCGGTGCTTTCTATATGAACGGTGATACCGTCCGCCCCCGCCCGGATGTAATCGGCGAGGTATCGCTCCGGCTTTTCAATCATCAGATGCACGTCAAAAAAGAGCTTTGACACCGGGCGCAGTGCCGCGATCACACAGGGGCCAAAGGAAATGTTCGGCACAAATGCGCCGTCCATCACATCCAGATGGAGCATATCCGCACCGCCCTGTTCCACACGGGCAACCGATTCGGCAAGATGTGCAAAATCTGCGGCAAGCAGAGAAGGGGAAATTTTCATATTTACCTCGCAAAAAAGTTTTTTCGACATATTCTGACAATGGGGGGATATTTCGTGTTCGTATAAAGCGGATCGGAAAAGAGGGGGAAAATACGGGAAGTGGGGGAATTTTCTCCGTCGGCTTTATACTTTGGATAACGACGCGCCGAGCGGAAGAATGCGCGGCGCGTCAATGAGGCACACCGCGTGTGCCGCAATGCCGCGCTCTTCCCCGGTAAAGCCCAACTTTTCCTCCGTGGTTGCCTTTACGCTGACTGCATCCGTTGGGATTCCCAGTGCCGCCGCAAGATTTGCCCGCATCTGCGGGATATAGGGTGCCAGCTTCGGGCGTTGTGCCAAAATTGTGGCATCAACGTTGACGATTTCATACCGATGCTCCCGAAGCAGTATCGCTACCTCCTGCGCCAGCTTCAGGCTGTCTGCGCCGGCAAAGCGCGGGTCACTGTCCGGAAAGAGCTTGCCGATGTCCCCAAGAGCGGCGGCACCAAGCAAAGCGTCCATTACGGCGTGCGTCAGCACATCGGCATCGGAATGACCGAGAAGCCCGGTTTCGTGCGGAATATCCACCCCGCCGAGGATCAGCCTGCGCCCTGCAACCAATCGGTGTACATCATATCCGTGACCGATTCTCATACGTTTTGCCCCCGCTTTCTTAAAATTTCCTCCGCACGGAAAATATCATCCGGTGTGGTGATTTTGAGGTTGTCGCGGCCACATTCCACTATTTTTACAGGGTATCTGACCTGCTCCATCAATGCGTTGTCGTCGGTAATGTTTACGGTGTCCCCGGCGGTAGTCAGTGCCGCGCGGTAAAGGTCGGCGTAAAACACCTGCGGGGTCTGTACCAGCCACACCTTTTTCCGGTCAACGGATTTTTCAATAAATCCGCGACTGTTGGCGAGCTTGACCGAGTCGGTCACCGAGTGCGCCGCGGTGGCGGCGCGATAACGGTAGGCGGCACGGCAGACCTTTCGGATTTCCTCCGGCGTGATCAGGCATCGCGCCCCGTCGTGAATTGCCACATATTTTGCCTTCGGAGAGATGGCGGCAAAACCGTTCTGCACGGAAAGTGCGCGGGTTTTGCCCCCTGTAACCACCGAAAAGGGAATTGCACCCGCCACGCCGCTTTTCTCTGCCAGTGCGGTGACCGCCGCGCGGTCCTCCTCCCTTGCCACAATTACGATTTCGTCAATCACGCCGGAATCCCGGAAAGCGGTAAGGGTGCGGCACAGCACCGGGACCCCCGAAACCTCCAAAAGCTGTTTGGAGGTTTCTCCACCCATCCGGGTGGAGCTTCCGGCAGCAACAATGACCGCGGCGGTATATCCGCCGCGGTGTCTTTTGGCGGCAAGCTCTGCGCCTGCGGCAAGGTCAGCCGCGGCGCAGATTGCTTTTTCGGATAGCTTCATCGGGTCAGCCCGGCAGCTCGCCGGCTTCGATAGCGGTAATCATATCTACACGCACCTGGTGCTTACCGCCCTCAAATCCGGTTTCGGTAAACACATCTACCAAATCCAGTGCGGTGCCGATGCCAACCACCCGTGCGCCGAAGCAAAGGACGTTGGCGTTGTTGTGCAGGCGCGTCAGGCGTGCGCTGAACACATCGGAACAGCACGCGGCACGGATGCCCTTGTGCTTGTTTGCCGCCATTGACATCCCGATTCCGGTGCCGCAGATGAGAATGCCCATCTCCTGCTCACCGGACTGAATTTTCCGGCAGAGCTTGTGTGCAATTTCCGGGTAGTTGCAGCTGGCGGTGGAGAAAGTGCCGACATCCTCAACCTCATAGCCCTTTTCGGCAAGGTGCGCCTTGACCTGTTCTTTCATTTCATACGCGGCGTGATCACAGCCGATAATCAGTTTTTTCATCATTGCTCCTTTGCTTGTTGCAGTTTTTGCAGTCTTTCCCGTTCCGCTTGCGGCATCCGCAGATAGACGGGTTTGAGTTCTTCATCCGTACAGGTTTCCCCCCGCTTTGCCATCCGTGCGGCACAGATTGCCACCGAAACCGCGTTTTGGTCAATCAGCGTCAGGGGCGGGAGCTCCGCACGGCATTTGATAAAGCTGTTTTTCACCAGCTCCGCGCCGTCCCCGCAGAGTGTGACCGGCTCACCGCGGGTCAGCAATTCCGCTTCCAGCTCTTCAACGGAAAGAGCCCGATCAGGGCAAAGGCGGGTAAGGCTCCCGTTTTCCGCACGGAAAAGGGCGTTGTAAACCTGCCCGCGTCGTGCGTTCATTACGGGGCAGAGCAATCCGCTCGTCGGCACAAGATTTTGCGCCAGTGCCTCTAAGGTGGATACACCGGCACAGGGCTTTCCTTTGCCGAAAGCCAACCCCTTGACCGTTGCCACACCGATCCGCACCCCGGTAAAGGAGCCGGGACCCGCCGAAACCGCAAAAAGGTCAATATCCTCCACGGTTTTTCCGGCGCACCGCAGAACGCTCTCTGCCATCGGCAGGAGCGTTTCGCTGTGCGTGTTTCCGTTGTTCAGGTGAAATGCGGCAAGCGGTGTGCCGTCCGAGAGCAGGGCAACACTTGCCGCCACAGCGGTGCTGTCCATTGCGAGAATCAGCATAGTTGCTCCTTTCCTTTCACGGCAACCCGGATTTCCCGTTTTTCCGGGTGTTCCGGGTCGCATTTGCTTATTTTGACTTCCAGATAGGTATCCGGCAGGGCATAGGGAATGTTTTCGCTCCATTCCACAAGGCAAAAGGCGTCTTTGGCAAGATAATCGTCATACCCGATGGAATACAGGTCATCCTCGCCCGTGATGCGGTACATATCAAAGTGAAAAACCGGTTTCTTTCCTCCCCGGTACTCGTTGACCAACGCAAAGGTGGGGGAGCGCACCGCGGCACCGGGGGCAAGCACTGCTACGATTCCGCGGATCATCGCGGTTTTACCCACCCCAAGGTCGCCGTAAAAGGCGACAAACGGCGGGAGAACCCCTGAAAGCAGTTGCAGGGCGAGTGTCTTGCCGAAGACCTCGGTTTCCTCCGGGGAGGCGGTGATTTCAAGCTCCGCCATCCCGTCAGTCTTCCTTTTTCTGCCGGAGCGGCTCTTTGGTGCCGTCCGGGTAAAGCACAACCGTGTTGTCAAGCTGTGCTTTGAAGCTCTTGCGGATATCGGCAAGATATTCCTGCCTGAGAGCCGCCTGTTCACTGATTTCCACATCGGTCAGCTTTCGCGTCTTGGAGAGGCGCGCCAACTCGTTGATGCGTTCGATTTTTTTTGCGTCCATTTCGGCACCTTATGCCCTTAGCGTGAGTCCCAGCTCCTTATCAAGCAGGAACAATACTTTTTTGGTGACCTTTTCCGCGTCGTCCACCGTCATCGTGTGATCTCCGGCACGCAATACCATACGCAGAGAAACCGATTTTTTGTTTTCACCCACCTGGGGACCGCGGTAAATATCGAATACGCGGATGTCCTCTACCAGTTTTCCGCCGGCTTTCGCCATCACGGCTTCAATCTTGCCGACCTCCAGCTCCTCGTCACACACCAGTGAGAAATCGCGGGTGATGGCAGGGAATTTGGGCAGGGGCTTGTATGCTTTTGCCGCGTTGCGGCGGTCAAAGAGCAGGTCAAAGTCAATTTCGGCGGCAAAGAGCGCGCATTCCGCCCCGTAGTTTTCGGCAGTATGGGGATGAAGCTGACCGAACACACCCAGTGTCTCGCCTGTGACAAGCACGATTTTTGCGCATCTGCCGGGGTGGTAGGACGGGTTGTCCGCCACGGTGACGTAAGTCACGCCGTCGATCCCGGCAAGCGTCAGGAGATTCTGCAAAATACCCTTGAGGGCGTAGAAATCGGTGTCACCGTAAAGCCCCAGTGTCAGCACGCGCTTTTCGGCGGGCAACAGCTTGGTATCCTCGTTCGGCAGATATACGGAGCCAACCTCAAACAAGCGCACGTTTTCGTTGTTGAAATTGAGGTTTCTTGCCAGTGTTTCCAGCATAGAGGGGAGCGTAGTGGTTCTCATTACGCCGGTATCCTCGCCCAAAGGGTTGGAAATCACTACCGAGCGGCGTTCCGGTGCATCCTCCGGCAGGCGGATTTTATCGTAATATTTGGGGGAGATGAAGGAGAAGGTCTGAATTTCGTCCAGCCCCATTCCGAAGAGTGCGTGTTCTACCTCCAGCAGGAACTTCTGCTTGGGGCTTCTCCCGCCCTCGGTGGTTTCTGCCACGATATTGGTGGAGGTCAGCTTGTCATAGCCGTAAATGCGCATCACCTCTTCGGCAATGTCGTTCATACAGGCAAGATCGGATCGGAAGGAGGGGATGGTAATCACGCCGTTCTCTACCTTGCATTCCAGCTTTTCGAGAATCGCTTTCATCTCATCCGCGCCAAGCTCGATACCAAGGAATTTTGCATAGCGTTCGGGCTGGAAGGGCAGGGTTACCGCCTCTTTTTTGCCTGGGTAAATGTCAATCATCCCGTCCACCACATCGCCGGCACCAAGCAGCTCCACCAGCTCACAGGCACGGAGCAGTGCGCCCTCGCAGTTTTCGGGGTCAAGCCCCTTTTCAAAGCGTGCGGAGGATTCCGTCCGCATTCCGTTTTTCTTGGCGGTCACGCGTACCGAGGGACCGCTGAAGCAGGCGGATTCAAACACCACGGTTTTGGTGGCGTCCTCAATCTCGCTGTTGGCACCGCCCATCACACCGGCAAGTGCGCACGCCTTTTTTTCGTCCGCAATGACCAGCATCGTGTCGTTCAGAATATGGTCGGTATCATCCAGTGCCTTGAAGTTCTCGCCGTTTTCGGCACGGCGCACGCGGATGGCGGAGCCGTCCAGCGACGCATAGTCAAACGCGTGCATCGGCTGACCGTATTCCAGCATCACATAGTTGGTAATATCCACAATGTTGTTGATGGGGCGCACACCTGCGGCGTGCAGGCGCATCCGCAACCACGTGGGGGAGGGAGCAATGCGCACGTTTTTAACCACCTTTGCGGCGTAGCGGGAGCAAAGGTCGGGTGCCTCCACCTTTACGGAAAGATAATTTTCGATTTTGTCGCCGTCTCCGGCACCCTTTACCGCAGGGGTGTGCAGGGTGAGCTTGCGGTCAAACGAAACCGCGGTTTCGCGCGCAAGACCGATTACGGAGAGGCAGTCCGGGCGGTTGGAGGTGATTTCAAATTCCACGGTGGTGTCGTTCAGCATCAGTGCCTCGCGGATGTCCGTTCCCAATTTGTCACCGAACTCCTTGCCGAGAATCAGAATACCGTTTTCCTCCTTGCCGGGGCATTCGTGTACCGTCAGTCCCAGCTCTCCCATTGAGCAAAGCATCCCGTCGGAGGGGACACCGCGCAATTTGCCGGATTTGATTACCACGCCGCCGGGCAGCTTTGCCACCGGCAGTGCCGCGGGAACAATCGCCCCGGGAAACACGTTCTGCGCCCCCGTGACAATCTGCATCATTTTCCCGCCGCCGACATCCATCTGGCAGATCTGCAAATGGTCGCTGTCCGGGTGCTTTTCGATGGAATCGATGCGCGCAACCACCACGTTTTCAATCTCACTGCCCCCGATTTCGTACCCTTCTACCTTGGAGCCGGTCATCGTCATTTTATCGCAGTAATCCTTGATTGCAATATCGCTGACATCCACAAAGTCAGCCAGCCATTTCATAGAAAGATTCATTTGTCGTCTCCTTTTCAGAACTGCTCGAGAAATCTGCGGTCGTTCTCGTAGAACAGCCGGATATCGTCAATGCCGTAGTGCTTCATCGCCACGCGCTCAATGCCCATCCCGAAGGCAAAGCCGCTGTAAACCTCCGGGTCAATGCCGCAGTT
>CAKSPL010000062.1 GCA_934481325.1 uncultured Eubacteriales bacterium
GAACCAAGCACATTCGCAATCTTGTGCTTGACCATCTTGCGCACCTCGTTGCGTGCGACCGACAGGTAGGTGCGGGGGTCGAACACGGAAGGGTCGTTCGTAAGGGTGCGGCGGATGCCGGCAGTCATCGCAAGGCGGATATCGGAGTCGATATTGATCTTGCAGACAGCCATTTTTGCCGCCTGGCGCAGTTCCTCTTCCGGAATACCGATGGCATCCGGCAGCTTGCCGCCCAGGGCGTTGATCTCTTTCACGTATTCCTGCGGCACGGAGGAAGCACCGTGCAGAACGATCGGGAAGCCGGGCAGACGCTTTTCCACTTCCTCCAGGATATCAAAGCGGAGCGGAGGCGGAACCAGAATCCCCTCGGCATTGCGAGTGCACTGCTCGGGGGTAAATTTGTATGCGCCGTGCGAGGTGCCGATGGCAATGGCAAGCGAATCCACACCCGTGCGGGTGACAAATTCCTCTACCTCCTCGGGGCGGGTGTAGGAGGAATCCTCGGCACTGACGTTGACGTCGTCCTCAATGCCTGCCAGCTTGCCAAGCTCGCCCTCTACCACACAACCGTGTGCGTGAGCGTATTCCACCACTTTTTTCGTCAGAGCGATATTGTCCTCGAAGGAGTGCTTGGAGCCGTCAATCATCACGGAAGAAAATCCGCCGTCAATGCACGCCTTGCAGATTTCAAAATCCGCGCCGTGGTCAAGGTGCAGGGCAAGATCAATGCCCGAATCCTCGATTGCCGCTTTGGCAAGAGCCAGCAGGTAAGCGTGCTTTGCGTATTTGCGCGCACCTGCGGAAACCTGCAGGATAACAGGGGACTTTTCCTCTGCCGCCGCCTCGGTAATCGCCTGGATAATCTCCATATTGTTGATGTTGAAGGCACCGATGGCGTAATGCCCCTCGTAAGCCTTTTTGAACATTTCTTTGGTGGTAACAAGTGCCATAATCCGTTCTCCTTTATTTTATTAGAAGTTTACCGTCTTATATTTTAACGGAAAAGCGCGATAAAATCAAGCCCTTTTGTGAAATTTTCAACGTACGGCGGAATTTTTTGCAATCCGCCCGGTCGAAAGGGGGCTTTTACTCCAAAAGTCCCCTCTTCCATCCGCTTTTCCACGGCGCACGCCGCGCCGGGCGTGGGAACCCGACGCGCGGCGACAGCACTCCCATCGCAGGCGGGTTATTCGGTTTTCAGAATCCGCGCGCTGTTGATCAGCACCGCAAAGGCACCGAAATTGTGCAACACGGACCCCGCCAGCGCACTGATTACGCCCAGCGCGGAAAGCCCGATCATCAGGGCACTGATTCCGATGGAAAGCCCCAGATTCTGATAAATGATTCTCCGCGTCCGGCGTGCCAGCCGCAGAGAAAACGGAATGTTTTCCAGATTGTTGTTCATCAGGGCAATATCGGCGGACTGAATCGCAAGGTCAGACCCCATCGCGCCCATCGCAATGCCAACGTCCGCCTCGCGCAATGCCGGCGCGTCATTGATGCCGTCACCCACGGCAAGCACGCAATGCCCCGCGCGGAATTCCTTCAGGCGGGAGAGCTTATCCTCCGGCAACAGCCTGGCATACAGCGTATCCACGCCGACCTCGTCGCAAACGAAACGCGCCGCCGCCTCCCGGTCACCGGTCAGCATGACCGTGCGTTCCACGCCGAGCCCGCGCAATTCTCCGATTGCCGACTTAGCCTCGGCGCGCGGGCGGTCACTGAATACCAACGCCCCCATACACACGCCGTCCTTTGCCACGTAGCTGACCGACCCCGCCGACATCACTCCGGTCTCCTCCTCCGGCAGCTTTACCCCGAGCGAGAGCATCCACTCCCGGTTGCCGAACAGCACCCGTTCGCCCTCTCCGGTGCCTTCCATTCCCTTGCCCGAAAACTCCTTCACGGTAAGACCCTTTTCGTACGGCAATTCGCCGCCCGCCAGCATCACGGCGCGGGAAATCGGGTGCGTGGAGGCACCCGCCACCGACATTGCCGCCGCAAGCAGCCCGGCTTCGCTTACGCCCTGAACGGGGCAAAGCGCGCAAACCGTCATTTTTCCTTCGGTCACGGTGCCGGTTTTGTCAAACACAACGGTGTCCACCTCGGTCATTTCCTCAATAAACTTGGAGTTTTTGATGAGAATGCCGCGTTTGGTTGCGGCGGAAAGCGCGGCAATCATCGGCGCGGAGCTGACCAGCATCTGCCCGCAGGGGCAGGAAACCACCAGCATCGCAATCGCCTTGGACACGTCCCGGGTGAGCAATGCCACCCCTGCGGAAAGTGCCAGTATCAGCGGGATATAATAGCGCATAAAGCGGTCAATCAGGCGGGACTCCGGCGCGGAAATCCCCTCGGATTTTTCCAGCAGGTTCAGAATTTTGGAAAATGAGGTATCCACGTATTCTTTTTCCACCCGCACGGTAATCTGCCCGTCGAGATTGACGGTTCCGGCAAACACGCTGTCGCCGGGCGCGGCGTGCGCCGGCAACGGCTCACCCGTGAGCGATTTCTGATCGATATTCGTCTCTCCGCTCACCACCACGCCGTCAATCGGAATGCCCGCGCCGGGCTTGACCAGAATCAGCTGTCCCTTTTTCAGCGTTTTTGCCTCGGTTTTCTCCTCGGTACCGTCCTCGCGGAGCAAAACGGCATAATCCTGCTGCATCCGGCGGAGTCCGTCAATCACGTCCCGTCCGCCCATAATACTGCGCTCCTCAAAAAAGTGCGCCAGATTGAGAATCAGCGGAATCAGGATTGCCAGCTGTAAACTGCCGGTAAAATAGCAGGCGATGATGGCAATGGTAACGAGAATTTCCATCGCATTGGTGAGATCCCTTGTAAAAATCCCGCGGATTGCCGCTACCGCCACGGGGATGCCCTCCACCAGCACGCCGACGGTATAAATCAGTGCCGATACCACGGCTTTATCCGGGAATACCCACGAAAACACCAGCCCCGTTGCCAGGCAAATCAGTGCCACCGCACCGCTGAAAATCTCTCTGCCGAGGCGGCGTTTTCCGCGCTCGGTCAGGTTGTTGCGCGAGAGGGCTTCCAGGCTGTTTTTACCGATCTGATCGATATTTTCCATAAGCCCTCCTACTTGATGATGATATGGGATTCGTCATCCGGCACCAGGTAAACCTTTCTGATGCGGGACATCAGCTCTATCATTTTTTGGGTATATACCCTGGTTTTCACGGCGTCTGCGGAATCCGGATTCGCCTCGCACTCCGCCAGAATCCCGCGGAATTCGGCAAGGTATTTTTCCGCCGCCGCCACCGCCTTGGACTGCTCACTGTACGCCGCGGAAATCAGGCTGGTTTTCATCGATTCGGCATACGGAATCATACTCCCGCGATACTGCTGTGCCTGCTCGGCAAGCGTTGCCGCCTGCACGGTGGCGGCATTGACGTTCTCGTAGGTCTCCCGCACCTCCTCGGGCATACTGACCTTGGTCAGCTCCAGCGTGGAGAGCGTGATCCCCGCGCCGATTGCATCCAGCTTTTCCTGCGCCAGCGTGCGCACCTCGGTGGCATACGCCTCCTTTTCGGAGGTCAGGATGCCGTCCACCGCGCGGTGCGCGGCACTGCGCACCATTGCGCCCGAAACCGCCGCGTTGATGATGCTGTCCGCATCGGTCACGCGGAGTGCGTAATTCACCGCGTCGGTAATGCTGTACTTGACCGAGGCGGAAATCAGGGCAATATTCTGATCGCCCGTGATGACGTAGCCCCGCTCGGTATTCTCCGCCATCTCGCCCTCGGTAAAGTGGGTGGTAACGGTCAGCTCCTTCACGCTCCCCACCGGCACCGTAATCACCTCGTCTATAATGTAAGGAAAGGCGAAAAACAGCCCCGGCTCGTGTACCTGCTCCTCATAGGTGTTGCCCACCAGCTTGCCGAAGCGGAGTACCACCGCCACCTCGCCGCTTTTGACAAACCGCACGCCCGAAAGGCAGATGCACACCACCACAATCGCCACCAAAATCACGAAATAGCGCGTCAGTGTGGAGAGGACATCTTCAAATACGGTGTTCTTTTTCATCCTTCACCGCCCCCGAGCGTTCCGTTTTTCGCTTGCTCAATCAGCTGATAAATGGCGTTGATCAGCTCGGTGCGATCCTTTTCCGGCAGCTGCGTCAGAATGTAATTGAGGTCGCTGATTACGGTTTTGTCGCCCTCCGCGGTCATCTTCTGGCTGTACTCGGTCAGAACGTTGAAGGGGTACTGATCCGCCTTGACCACCAGAACCGACTCGCTGTTGGTGGAGGCAATCAGCGTATCCAGGTTGCAAAGGAACCGGTACAGCTCCAGATTTGCCGCCTGCGCCGCCGCATAGATGCCCGCAACCTCCTTTTCGGTTTCCGCCTGAATCTCGCCCGCCTTGGTCGTGCCCTCGGCGATAATCCCGGCGGACTCGGTGTCCGCATCCTGCATCATCTGCTCCGCGTTCTTGCGCGCCACGGCAAGGATGGCGTCAATCTCCTTCTGCCGCTCCGCCTTCATCTGCTCAAACACGCTCTCCAGGTTCTGATCCGGAAGCGAAATGCGCAGAATGCTGACGTCGGCAATGGTAATGCCGTATTTTACCTCGCAGTTTGCCTTTACCTGCTCCTTAATTCTGCTTTGAATCTCGTCCATTTTCAGCGTTTCGGTTTCCAGGGACACCAGCCCCGAAAGGTTGTAAGCCCCCATCACGCCGTTTGTGGCACTGAACACCTGGTCGTTGATGTACGCGTCGATTTTGTTCTGAGAGCCGACGCTGTTGTGGTAAAGAAGCGGGTCGCTCACCTGCCACACCACGTAGGATTGCAGGATAATGTTGCGCTTGTCCTTGGTGGTGGTTTCCAACTTGCTGGATTCAAAATACTGCATCCGCCCCTCGTAGGTCACCACGCTCTCAAAGGGCCAGGGCAGGCGGAAGTACAGCCCCGCATCGGTCACCACCTGTCGCGGTGCGCCAAAGCGCAGAATCACGGCGCAATTTCCCTCCTGCACCTTACAGGTAAAGCCGAAATAGCCGATCAGCAGTACCACTGCCGCCGCCAGGAAAATTTTCAGCACCCGCATCGGGACCTTGCTTTCCTTCTGCGGTTTCTGCACTGCCGCGGCTTCTCCCGCGCCGGACGCGGTTTTTTCGGTTGCCGTTTCGTTTTGCTTTTTCATCGTTCGCTCCTTTCTCACTCCAACGTGAGACTGCCGAAATACAGATTTTTCATATTCACGCCCTCGCCGACAATCACGATGCGGGCTTTGTTGTACGCGGTACTGACCGCATTCAGGTATTTGTAATAACGGTACGCATCGGAATACGCGGTATCCGCCGCCACCGCCGCCATAAATTCCGCCACCTCGCCTCTCGCCGCGGCAACCTTGGAATAATAGGCGGACTGTGCCTCCCCGATGGTGCGCGCCCGCGTAATCTGCGCATTCGCAATCACGGTGGCACATTCGCCGATGGTATTCAGGCGGTAACGCTCCGCGTCAATGCCTGCACTGATCAGCTTTTGATAGGTTTCGGCAATTTCCACGGGCGGGTGGATGCTTTCCAGCACCACGCTGACCACCTCTACCCCTACGCGGTAGGCAGAGAGCTTTTCGGTCAGCTCCTCGCGGAAGGTCTCACTGAACGCCGCACGATCCACCGACAGCAACGTGTCCAAATCGGTGGAAATGGTGCGGTCGGTCACCAGCTCATATGCCAGTGCCTCCAACACACATTCCGCGCAGGCGGAATTTCTGATGTATTCGTGCAGGTCGGAAATCTTGTATTCCAGGCGGAGATTGATGGAAACCACCTCGTCCCCGCTGCCGAGCAACAGCTTGTACTCCTCGTCCCCGTGTGCCGCCGTCCAGGTGTTGTCCCCCGCTTCCTCGGAGCGGTATCCGATTGTGACCTTGTTCACGGTTTCGGTGTCGTAAAGCTCCACCTTGTCAAAGGGGGCGGGCAATACGAAATGCAGCCCTGGGGAAAGTGCCGCGTCCTGCAATTTTCCGAAGCGGTAAACCGCGCCCTGCTGGTATGGCTCTACCTTGACAATCCCGGTGGAAAGCCAGAACAGCATCACCACCGCGATGACGGTATAGGGCAAAATGTGGCGAATCAGCTTCACGCTCCAAAGCCCGCGCATCGTCAGCCCCGTATTGTGTTCCAGATAGCCAAGCAAGCCGAGGTCCTCGTCCTTTCCCGCGAGGAACGGGATCGGCACCACATACAGCGGAGCATCGGAAAGCTCCTTTTTCAGACACCGGATCAGGAACGAGACCGCAAGAAACACCGCCTGATAGCAGTAAATCACCGCCGTTGCCACAATCAGCACCTGCTGATAATTGCCGATATTCATCGCGCGAAGCACGGTGATTACGAGGAAGAACAGAATCGCCAGCCTGCCGACCCCCATCGTGCAACGCAGATTGCGGAGCAATGCCCCGGAAAACGCGTCCTCGGGTTCGGTGTGCCGAATCCATTTTTCCAGAATCACAAAGACCACAAACAGCAGAGCCAGAAACACCGGATACCGCAGGGTCATCGTGTAGCCGTCGGTTTTCTCGCCGATCAGCACAAAAAAGCGGTAGGAGAAAAAGCCGATTGCGCCAAGGGACAATATGACCCGCAACGCACCGCGACATTTGTTGTAGGCACCGATCAATGCCGCCCGCACCCGCCGTGCCGCGGCAAAAAACCAAGCCCGCGCGCGCTTTTGCCGCGCGTGCCGCGGGTGCGGTTTTGCACCGCCCGCCACGGGAGAATCCGCCGTGCCGTCTGCCGCGCCGCCCGCACCGCCCGCCGCGGGAGAATCCGCCGCGCTTTCTGTCGCGTTTTTCACCGCCGTGCCGTCCGCACCGACCGCGCCGCTCAGGTTGCGCGCTATGCCCTCCGCCGCAGAGAAATCTGCCGCGGGAGAATCTGCCGCGCTTTCTGTTGCGTTTTTCACCGCCGTGCCGTCCGCATCCGGGGGAGCTTTTTCCTCACCCGCCGCGGCGTCGGTTCTGCCCGGCGCGCTCTTTGTTGCCGGCGGCTTGATGCCCCGACGGAAAAGCAGTGCCAGCCACGAGAGAACCAGCGGCAACGCCAGGGTCAATGCCAACAATCGGAACGGAATAAAAAAAGTCTTGCCGTAAAAATAGCGCAGCGCAATCAACGCTGCCGCGAGAATCAACGAGGAAGTGAGAAACGGCACTGAGAAACGAGGATGACGTTCGTTTTTCAATCAGTATCCCTCCTTTTCTGAAATCCACCGGAAAACCACTTGTGGAAAATCTACAATAATTATAGCACGCGCCCCCCGCGTTGTCAATCGGTTTGCACGAAACACAAATTGTAAAAAAATCCCCACTGCCTGCC
>CAKSPL010000063.1 GCA_934481325.1 uncultured Eubacteriales bacterium
GCTGTATTCCAGGCGGATATTTAAGGTTTCTTCCACAAACACATCGCTCCCGGAATACGTCGCATTCCCGTCCTCCTGTTCGGCGTCGTCCAAAAACAGGCGCGCGTAAAGCGACGGGCACTCTCCGGTTTTGGTGTAACGGTTGCCGAGCGACATCCAGGAGGTGCCGGGGGCATCCTCAATCAGCGTCATAGTGGAGCCGCTGGAAACCGGATAGTACACCCCGTTATAGCCGGTGCCGGAAGCACGGATTGCCACCACGCCATAGGTCTGTGCATCCTTGCCCGCAATCGTACCGCCCTTGCCGTTGTAATTGTAAATGATGGAAGCGTAACCGTCGGTATTCTCGGTTCCGCGACGATAGGTCAGCTGATAGGAAAGCGTAAATTCGCCACTACGCACGATTGACATCGGGTCGCCGTCAAAAATCGTAACAAAACTGTCGGAATCAATCCCGACAGGAGCTTTCGTGGAAATACGGAGAACCTTGTTGGCGTTTTCCCCGTTTCCGACGGTCACAACGGAGTAATCCGCAATATCGTCAGCCACTTTGGAGTCAGGGACATACCAACCGAGTTTCTGCAAAAGCTCGCTTTTGGACACAGCCGTATCCAAAGACTCGAAATCCTGCTGGTAAATCGAATACGACACGCCGGGCGTGGTATCCGATTCTCCCGCGGCAAAAGCCACAATCCCGAATACGGGGATCGCGGTGATTACCGTCAGCAATGCGAGCAGAAGTGAAAGTGTTTTTTTCATACCTTGTGTGCTCCTTTGATCTTGGTTTTCGGTGAAGTTACAGGATGTTCACAGCTTGATTTATATTTTAACATATAAACGGCATTTCGTCAAGAGTTCTTCATATCCGCTCTTTTCCCTGCCGGGTATTTTCCGCGTAGATTTTTTTGTCTATTTCGTTCAAAGCTTCCCGCTTCCTGCGCGTCCAAAGCGGGGCAATCAGCTCCTCCGACGCACCATCTCCCGTCAATCTCCCGATAACAATGTCCTCCGGAAGCATTTCCAGGGCACGCACCACCATACGCACATATGCCTCCTCGGAAAGCGGAAAATACGCTCCATTCCCGTACATTTTTGCTAAAACGGTGTTTTTCAGAACGTATTGACAATGGATTTTCACCTCGTCCGGATGCAGTTCTGCCACCCTTTGCACAGTTTCAACCATCATTTCGTCATTTTCACCAATCAAACCGAAAATCAGATGCACGCAAAGCCGCACCGAGGGAGCCTTTTTTCGCAGGAGCCGGAACGCATCCTCAAAGGTTTGGTAGGAATGTCCCCGGTTGATCCGCCGCGCGGTTTCATCGTGTACGGTCTGCAACCCCAACTCCAAAGTAACCACCGTACGCTTTGTCAATGCTTCCAACGCCTCCGGCAAGCCTTCCCCGATACAATCTGCCCTCGTGGCGATGTTCAGTCCCACAACCCCGGGCAGTGCCAGTGCTTCCTCGTACAATGTAAGCAACCGGTCCAGCGGTGCATAAGTGTTGGTGTGGGGCTGAAAATAGGCAATGCAGCGGTCGGTATTCCATTTTTTGCTCAGCTGTTCCCGTAACAGCCGGTATTGCTCCGCAATCGGCAATGCCGCAGATGCGGTAAAATCCCCGCTTCCGTTTCCGGAGCAGTAAATGCAACCGCCCGTGCCGCATTTGCCGTCAATATTCGGGCAGGTAAATCCGGCGTCCAACGGAATTTTTACGCACTTTCCGCCAAATGTACGGCGCAAATAATAATCATAGGTGTAATAGCGTTTGTTGGTATCGGAATACGGAAACGGATTTTCCTCTTTCTGTGTTTTTTTCATTTTTCCTCCGACAAAGAAAGAACGGCGCACACGCCGTTCTTTTTCCAGTTCAGGTTTCCGGAAGCCCGGAAAGCAGTTTTTCCAGCGTTGCCATCCGCACCGACAATGTAAACACCCGCATTGCCACCGCCAGCTCCTCATCCGACGGATAAGTGGGAGCAATACGGATATTGCTGTCCTCCGGGTCCTTTCGGTACGGGTAGGTCGCGCCGACCTGAGTCAGCCGCACCCCGGCATATCCGCACAGGTCAAACGTGCGTTTGGCACAGCCCGGCATCGTATAAAAGCTGACAAAATAGCCGCCCAGCGGTTCCGTCCAACGGCAACAGCCGATGTCCCCGAGGTCTTCTGCGAGAATCCGCTCCACCGTTTCAAATTTGGGGCGGATTAAATCCGCCAGCACCATCATATGTCGGCGGATATTCGCGGCATTTTTGAAATATCGTACGTGGCGAATCTGATTGATTTTATCAAACCCGATGGTCTGCACGCCCATAATCGGCTTAATCTGAGAAAGATTGTTGCCCGAAGCCGCAAGAATCGCCACGCCGGAGCCGGGAAAAGAGATTTTGGAGGTAGACGCAAAGTAAAATACCATATCCTCCTTCCCTGTTTTGCGGCACTCGCCGAAAATATCCAGCAATTCATCTTGCCGATCGGGGTACAGATCGTGTACGGCATACGCATTGTCCCAAAAAATGCGGAAATCGGGGGCAGCGGGTGTCAGAGCCGCAAAACGGCGCACCGTTTCATCGGAATAAGTGATTCCGTCCGGATTGGAGTACTTCGGGTTGCACCAGATTCCCTTCACCTCCGGGTCGCTGTTTACCAACTCCTCCACCGCATCCATATCGGGTCCCGTAGGGGTCATTTTTACGGTCAGCATTTCAATGCCGAGTGATTCACAGATAGCAAAGTGACGGTCGTATCCGGGGGCGGGACAAACAAATTTCACCTTTTTTTCCCGGCACCAGGGGCGTTTACTGCCGTATACGCCGTAAAGCATCGCACGCGCCACGGCATCGTACATCAGGTTCAGCGAGGAGTTGCCGCACACCATAATATAGGATTCGGGCAAGCCCAGCAAGGAGGCAAACATCCGCTTTGCCTCGGGAACACCGTCAAGCAGACCGTAGTTCCGATAGTCAAAGCCGTTTGCGGAGCGGCAGTCATCCGCGGTGGAAATGCAGTCCAGCATCCCGGTGAGAAGGTCCAACTGTTTATTGCCGGGTTTGCCGCGGGAAAGATCCAAAGAAAGCCTTTTTTTGCAATATCCGCTGTATTCGTGATGCAGAAAAGCCAACTCGCCGCGCAATTCGCCTTCGGACAGTGACAGATAATTCATATGCCCTCCTCAAAAAAGAAACACCGTGTGCTTAAAAACCATATCCTTTCGTGCGCGTTCCCGCGTTTGAAAGCAGTGGTATTATAACACTATTTTGCAAGAATGTCAAGAAAAAACTGCATTTTAACAAAATCTTTGCTTTTGTTACGCTTTGCTTTCTTTTTCCCTTTCCCAAAACAGGCGGTGCCGCTTTGCAAGTGACGCGGCGTCCCCCGCGGTGCAGATGTTCTGCCAGTGTGCGGGATACAGATGCAGATATGGCTCTGCGGCATAGCGGCTGTCAATCAGCACCAGGACGCCACGGTCCCGTTCGGTACGGATAACACGCCCCGCCGCCTGCAAAACCCGGTTCATCCCGGGGTAAGTATAGGCATATTCATAGCCGTGTTCCCGCGTTTTGTCAAAATAGTCCCGGAGAAAATTGCGCTCGTTGGAAAGCCCGGGTAATCCCACCCCGATGACAATCACCCCGATCAGGCGTTTCCCGGGCAAATCCACCCCCTCGGAAAAGCCGCCGCCAAGCACGCAAAATCCGATGCGCAGATGCCCCGTATCCTCCTTGAAATGTGCCAAAAACTCATCACGTTCCCGGGGATTCATATTTTTTTGCTGTACCGCACAATCCACCTGCGGGTACTTTTCCGCAAAGCGGCGATGCACCTGCTCCAAGTAGTCATAGGAAGGAAAAAACACCAGATAGTTCCCCGCCCTTGCACTGACTGCCGCCGCAATCAGCGTGGCAACCCTGCGATAGGATTTCGCGCGGTTTTCCATCGTGGTATCCACCCCGGGTACCACCGTAACGCACAGATTCTCCGCCGGGTACGGAGACGGCAATTCCAAAGTTGCCGCATTCCCCGCGCATCCGCAAAGATCCGCAAAATAATCGGGCGGGGTCAGCGTTGCGGAAAAAAGAACCGCAGAAATCGCACGCCCAAGCGCGCTTCTGAGTACTCCGGAGGGGTCAAGACAATAGGTCTGCACCGCAAACTCCCCCCGATAGAGCTGCAGATAAGTCAGAAAACGCTCATCAAAATACTCGTTGAGCAACAGATATTTCCGCACATCCGTGCAAAGCCGATACAATTCCGGAGCCAGCGGATGCTCCGGCTTTGCCCGAAGAAAAGCATCCGCGCGTTCGCGGAATTTCACGGCTTCCTTTGCGAAATTTTCCAGTGGCGAACGGTTAAGATAATAGCCGTTTTCCATACCGTCCGGGGACTTATTGCGATTTTCGGTACACAGCTTTGAGAGCCTTCGCATCGTCAGAATAAACCCGCCGAGCATTGTTTCCAGCTCCGGCTCCTCTGCGGCATTGACCCTGGAATACAGAGCCTCAAAGTGTGCGCATTCCAGCTTTGCGGAGTACATATCCCTCGCACGGTCGGGCAGGTTGTGCGCCTCGTCTATCAAGAATACATACCTGCCGCGCTCGCCGTCCTCGTCAAAATATCGGCGCAGATAAACGGCGGGGTCAAATGCATAGTTATAATCGCAAATGATAATCTCGCATTGTTCCGAAAGGTCGAGCGACAGCTCATACGGGCATACGCGGTATTTTTCCGCAACCCCCCGGATAATGCTCCGCGGGAACCCGTTCTGCCTTGACAGCAATTCCAGCACGGCGGCATCCGCACGGTCAAAATATCCTCTGGCGTAAATACAGTCCCGTGGGTTGCAATGAGACAGATTCCCGTTCCGGCATCCGCCCTCACAAAGGCACATCTGCTCCTTTGCATAAAGGATCACGGTGCGCAGGCGCGCCCCGCAGGCAAAAAGCCTTCCCGCGGCGGCATATGCCTCCCGCCTGACATTCTGCTTTGCCGTAAGATAAAAAATGCGGTCGCAAAGTCCTTCTCCCAGTGCCTTTACCGCAGGATAGAGCGTTGCCATCGTTTTCCCGATCCCCGTAGGTGCCTGGGCAAACAGCGTTTTTTGCCGCCGTATGGCGCGAAAAACCGCCTCTGCCAGTTCGGTCTGCCCTTCCCGCGGGTCGGGATACGGGAAAGAAACGCCGCAAACAGACGGAATCAGCTCCTCTCGCCGAAGAACCTCCCATTTGGCAAACGGCTCAATTCTCGTCAGCAAAGAAAGATAAAACAGGCACAGTTCCTCTCTTTTTTCCGTGTGGTCGGTTATTTTCTCCTCGCCGGTTTTACGGTCAACCACACGAAGGCGTAGGGTAACCTCGGACAATTCCTTGGCTTCCGCCAGAAAATAGGCATAGCAACGCAGTTGGGAATAGGCGTCCGTACGCCGTTCCCCGGAGAATCGCCCGCCGTCCGTAGTTTTGATTTCTTCCACAATCCATTTATCACCCTCACGGATTACGCCGTCGGCTCTGCCCTCTACTGTATAGGTAATGCCGTGGCAGGTGGTTGTGTTGCAAAGTGTGACCTCCGCCTCATAGTTTTCACCGCCTTTTTTCTGCAATTCCCGGTGCAGGGCGGCACCGTCCCTTTGCGCCTCCCGCAGACGGCGCGGGCGCGTCATATCCAGACTGCCGCTTTTGTGTGCGCGCTCACACAATTCGCGCACCGACAATTCCAGCGCGCAGGTTTCCGAACGGTAGAACAAAGCGGCACCCCCTTTTTTGAGATTCTCCTATTATTTTATCACATTTGAAACGGGATGTCAAAGGGCGGGACGGAAAATTACCAGAATTTTAGGGGTGGCGGAATGCGGACCTTGGGCTTATAATAGGAATACAGAGAAAGGTGGCGACACAATGGAGTGGATACGAATCAGTGAAAACAAACTGAAAATTATGCTGACCGCAGAGGATGCAAAGCATTACGCCCTGCGATGCGAAACCCCGGATCTTGCAAACAGCTATACCCGGCAAGCCTTTCGGGAGATCCTGTCGGACATCCGCTCGGATACCGGTTTTGACGCGACAAACGAAAAGGTTTACATACAAATGTACCCCTCCAAGGAGGGAGGCTGTGAGTTGTTCGTTACCAAAATGGGGCTTTTGTTTCAAACGGAATCAAAAAGTGACGAAACGCAAAACGCGGAAGAAACCGACAACGCAAAAACAGCCTCGCTTCTTCCGAAAAAGCCCGAAATGTACTCTTTCGCGAATCTGGAGCTGTTGCTGTGCGTATGTCTGCGATTGATGCAGGCGGGTTTTTCCGGTGAAAGTGCGGCATTCAGAGATTCCGGAGGGGGATACTGGCTTCTTTTGCAAAATTCTCACTTCTCCCCTGCAAACGGTACTGCGGGGAAGGCGGAACGCCCGGGCTTTCTCACGGAATACGGCAAGCGGGAAAACGTCAAAACCGCCCGGCTTTATCTTTCGGAACACGGACAGTGCATTTGCCGCGTTTCCGCCGTGGAAATCCTCGGAATGTTAAAATAAAAAATGCCCGCGAAGCGATGCTTCGCGGGCATTTTTTTCAATATTCGATTGTGCGGCGGCGGGGCCAAGCCGAATCGTCACAAATCAGGGTCACATTGGGGTGCAGTTGCAGGAGCGTTACGGGGCAAATGGTATCAATCATTCCGCCAAGCAGGGTAGAAATTGCAGGGCGTTTGCCCTCTCCGCTGGCAAGCAGTACAATCTGCTTTGCCGCCATAATCGTGCCGACACCCATTGTAATCGCGTGCTTCGGCACCTCGTCCACCGAGGCAAAAAAGCGGGAATTGGCACGCACGGTGTCCTTGGTAAGCGCAGTAAGGTGGGTTTTGGTAAACAGAGCTTCTGCCGGCTCATTGAAGCCGATATGACCGTTTCTGCCCACACCGAGCACCTGAATATCGGCAAAGCCCAGCTTTTCCACCATTTCCTCATAGCGTGTGGCTTCTGCGGCGTGATCGCTTGTATTGCCGTTCGGCAGAAACGTTTTTTCCGGGTTCAGGTTCACATAATTGAACAGTTTTTCCTTCATAAAGGTCAGATAGCTTTGCGGATGATCGGAGGGGAGCCCGCAATACTCGTCCAGATTGACCGTGGTCACCCCGGAAAAATCAACCTTTCCCTCCTTGTATTTCCGGCAAAGCTCCGCATACATCCCCTCCGGGGTAGACCCGGTGGCAAGCCCCAGTACAAGGTCGGGCTTGGCGGCGATGGCGTCACAGATCAGATTTGCCGCCGCGGCGGACATTTCCTCATAATTATTGCAATGGATGATCTTCATTTTCGCGTTCCCTCAAAATTCTTT
>CAKSPL010000064.1 GCA_934481325.1 uncultured Eubacteriales bacterium
GTATACTGTTTTCTATACCAATCCGCGCCGTCCTCGTGATACCAATATTCAAGATCGGAGTTACCGCCGCCCTCGGCATAGGGGTCGGTCGGGCTGTAGAACACAATATGCCAGTCTTTAATCTGTGCCTCGGTGAAGGCATCAACTGCTTGTTTGTTCTGAAATCCCCCGTCGCCGTAGTACACCTTTTCGGGGGCGTTTTCACTTGCCATTAGCTGGTTCATAAATCTTTCGCTGACAGAACCGCTGACCACCCATTCCTTGTGTTTTGAGTTGTTGATAACCTTGAAAGTGTCGTTACAATTATAAAATGCCCTATCATCGACAAAGTGAACATTTTCACCGATTGTGACTTCTTCCAGACTTGTACAGTCAACGAACATAGATGCGGGGATGTTTTCCACGCCGTTGCCTATCACAACTCTTTTCAGATTTTGACAATTTAGAAACACACTACCGCAATTGGTGGAATAGGCAAAATACCTATTGAAATAGCCATCACTCCACTCGGCAAGCCAATATTCGCCGATTTCCTTCACGGAATCGGGAATCACAATTTCTTCAATGCCGCTATCCGCAAATGCGCCTGCCATAATATTTTGAACCGCGCCGCCGACAGTGACTTTTTTGAGTTTGGTGCATTCTTTAAATGCATATTGCGGAATCACCGTGATATTATCGATAGTAACCTCGCTGATACCCTTGCACAGTTGGAAAATGCGCCCGCCGAAGCCGTTTCCAAGGATGGTGCCGGCATGTTCCCAATTCTTATCGTTTGCGGCACCGTAATAGACGCCGCCGTTAATATGAAGTCTGAATGTCTTGCCGTTATAGTCGTCGTGGTAATCATCCACGGAACCGGGCAAACCGTAATAATATCCTTGACAGCTATTGCGTACAGCGTTCATCGTGTTATAATTTACATAAAGCAAAGGCATTGTGAGGTCTTCAAGGTTTGCACAGTTTAAAAATGCTTTGTACCCGATTGAGGTAACTTCGGGCGGAGCACGATTTCCGCAACGTTTTTCAGATTCGCAAAGGCATAATCGCCGATTACACCGCCATTTACGGTCAGTTTTCTCAGGCTCGTCGGGATGGCACCCTCTGCCTCGGCGTTGCTCGCATAGCCGAACAGATAACCGACGTTTAAGTAGTTACCCAGCGTGTAATCAGAGCCAAGGTAGGGCAGGGTCAGTTCCGTGAGCCAGTGGCAGTCTTCCAGCGCGCCCTCTTTGATGTGGTTGAACAGGGGGGAAATCTCGACCTTGGTCACGGTGCTGTCCAGCACGCCCGTGAGTATACAGAATTTCTGACCGTTCGGGAGGTTGTATTCATCGTCCACAACGTAGAACAGGTTTTCAAAATCGGGCTTCAGCGTCCAGTCGGCATACAGGGTGATGTTGCCGGTGTTGCCGGCGGGGATCTCTTCGACCTGAACGCGGTTGCCGTTCTCATCATCCATAAACCAGCCGTTGAAGGTGTAATCGTACTTTTCCAGCGGTCGGAAATTAACGGCATTTTCCACGGTGTAAATGTCCTCGTTGTCGTTCCAGACGCCCTTGGTGTTTTTGTAAGTAATCAAATATCTGTCGGTTTTCCACATCGCAATCAGCGTGATATCGCCTGCCGTTGCGGTGTCCACCTCGGTGATTTCTTTCCAACCGTCGGCAGTGTCAATGCACCACCCCATAAAGGTGTAGCCCTTCGCCGTGAGCGGCAACAGCCTGATTTTGCCGGACGCCGCCTCGTACGAAATGGGGTTGGGGTTATCAACGGTTACGCCTTCGTTCATATTGATCTCATACGTAACGTTTACGCGCCCTTCCAGGACGTATGTGGCGAGCTTTTCGGTTTTGTAATTGAAATAAAGTTGAGAGCTGGCACCGTAGTGCAGCATATCGCGGATGGCGGCGATGAGGTTGGTGTCCTTCGTGCCCGCAACGCCCTCCACCAGCCCCAGCTTGCGCTCGGCATAGGTGCAGACGCTGTATTCCGTGAGCTTTCCGTAAACGGTCTGCCCGTTTACCCTGGCATAAGGCTGGGCGTAAACCATATCCGTCATTTCCTTTGCCGCGATGCCGGTATATCTTAAAACGTAACAGCTGTTGCCGTTTACCTCCTCCTGACCGTATGCCCGGATGTCGGCATCTGCGGTTTCGGGGGTGCGGGTGGCGGTGCCTTCCTTCCATACAAACATACCGACGTCAGCGGTGGAAATCCCCTCGGCACCGTCGATTTTCACGGCGTATTCCAGGTAGACCCGATCCTCCAACACCAGGCTGTAAGCATAGGTGCTGACCTTGGGAGACGCCACCTCGGCGCAGGCGACCACGCAAAACACCGAAAAGGCAATCAGAACGGCAAAGGTGAGCAAAAGCAATTTCTTTTTTATCTTCATTTTTCCCTCCATATAAATTCAGTTGTCCGGGTTGATATCCCATTCGGTGCGGTTGCTGTCAGATGCCGTCAGGATGTCTGCCGGGGAAAACCGACTGACGGTAATCTCCGGTTTTTCATAGATTTTTTTGGGTTGCATCGTTTTTTCCTCCGGTTCGGTTCTGTATTTCTGCATCAGCATCCCAATGGTTTGTTTCAGCACGTTCAACTGGCTTTTGAGGTAGTATTCATCCTCGAACATCGCATAGTGGACGCTGGCGCGGATCAGGATAAAAATCAGCGGGGTCAGCACCTCGTGCGGAATCCCAAGACCCCCCTCCAGCTTTTTGGCGTAGTCGGTGTAGCGTTCGTTTACGCCGTGGAAAAACTGCTTGCCGTATTCGATATATTTCGGGTGCGTGTATACCTGATACATCAACCGGTATTTTTTTCCGTGCTTTTTTGCCGTCCAATAGGGAATTTCATCGATAAAGCGCATCAGCTCCGCCGGGTCGGTCGGGGCTTTTTGCATAAAATCGTCCTCCACCTTGGTCATACAATAGTCGGTGGACTGAATAATCAGATCGTCCAGGTTTTCAAAATACTGATAAAAGCTGGCGGGGTTGCATCCGCAAACCCCTGCAAGTGCCTTGACGCCCGTTCCCGTAAGACCGCATTCGGCATAACACGCAAAGCATTTTTCCATCAGCTCTGCTTTTTTTGCATTGTGCTTTTCTTCGTTCAGCTTTGCCACTGTCCGCTCCTTTCTGTACAAATGTTCATTTATATATTGATGATAGCACAAAGCCGCAAAAAAAAACAACCGCAAAACGGCATTTTGAAAAATATTTTTCCCGGCTACCCTATGCAGTATATTCCGGCATTTCGGAAAGCTCCTTGCATTTGCCGCCGGAATGTGTTATACTGAAAAACGACAGGAGGTGGCGGAATGGCAAAACTGTATTTCAAATACGGCGCGATGGGCAGTTCCAAAACAGCGCAGGTTTTGATTACCAAATTCAACTATGAAGAAAAGGGGATGAGGGTGTGGCTCTTAAAGCCGTCCACCGACAACCGGGACGGGGCGGACGTGATTATGTCGCGCATCGGTCTGTCGGCTAAAGGGGAAATCATCTATCCGGAAACAAATCTTTTCACCGAATACGAAAAGCACCGGGAGGCGGACGTCATTATCGTGGACGAATGTCAGTTTCTGAGCGAGGCGCAGATTGACCAGCTCCGCGATTTGGTTGATCTGAAAGACATTCCCGTCCTTTGCTTTGGATTGCGAACCGACTTTCTGACCCAATCGTTTACGGGCAGCAGGCGGCTGTTTGAGGTTGCCGATTCCATCACGGAAATCAAAACCATCTGCAAATGCGGTTCCAAGGCAATCGTCAATGCCAGACTGGACGACACCGGGCGGATTGTGACGCACGGCGCGAAAATCTGCATCGGCGGAAACGACAGATACGTGGCAATGTGTCACAAATGCTGGAAAAAAGCAATTGAAGCACAACAAATACAGAAAAAATGAGGTGATTATATGGAACTTCAAAAAATTCTTTCCACAGTGGACCACACCCTGCTCTCGCAGTGCGCAACCTGGGAGGACATCCGGGCAATCTGCGATGACGGAATGAAGTATCATACCGCATCGGTGTGCATTCCCGCGTCGTACGTTGCAAGGGCAAAGGAGTACGTGGGCAACCGGCTCCCTATCTGCACGGTCATCGGGTTTCCCAACGGCTATTCCACCACTGCCGTGAAATGCTTTGAGACGGAGGATGCCGTGAAAAACGGCGCCGATGAGATTGATATGGTAGTCAACATCGGCTGGCTGAAGGACAAAAAATACGAGGATCTCCTTGCGGAAATCCGGGCGGTGAAACGCGCCTGCTCCGGGCGGATTCTGAAAGTGATTATCGAAACCTGCCTGCTGACCGACGAGGAAAAAATCAAAATGTGCGAAATCGTGACCGAATCCGGCGCGGATTTCATCAAAACCTCTACCGGCTTTTCCACCGCCGGTGCCACCTTTGACGATGTGGCTCTGTTTGCCGCGCATATCGGCAAAAACGTAAAAATCAAGGCAGCCGGCGGCATTTCG
Source organism: uncultured Eubacteriales bacterium (assembly GCA_934481325.1). Lineage (GTDB taxonomy): Bacteria > Bacillota > Clostridia > Oscillospirales > CAG-272 > Firm-07. The sequence continues at coordinate 4,487 of CAKSPL010000064.1, forward strand.
TCGCTGGAGGATGCCGAAAAATTCCTCTCTCTCGGTGCCTCGCGTCTGGGCACCAGCAGGATTGTGAAAATCGTGAAAAAATTACCGACCGAAACCGTCGGATATTAAAGGAGGAAGCTATGGCAAACTATCCAACCCCGCATATCAACGCAAAGCCGGAGGATTTTGCAAAAACCGTTCTGATGCCGGGTGATCCGCTCCGCTCCAAATTCATTGCCGAAACCTATCTGCAGGAACCGCGCCTGGTCAACAACGTCCGCGGGGTTCAGGGCTACACGGGGAGCTATAAGGGCGTTCCGGTTTCGGTGATGGCAAGCGGAATGGGGATGCCGTCCATCGGGATTTATTCCTATGAACTGTATCATTTCTTCGGGGTGGAGAACATCATCCGCGTCGGCTCCGCCGGGGGGATTGCCAAAACGGTTCACCTCCGCGATATCGTGATCGGGCAGGGAGCCTGCACCGATTCCGACTACGCCGCGCAATTCCACCTGCCGGGTACCTTTGCGCCGATTGCCGATTTCACGCTTCTTTCTGCCTGCGTGGAAACCGCAAAAGCCCTTGGGATTGACAATTTCCGCGTCGGCAACGTTCTGTCCTCCGATTGCTTCTACGGGGACACGGAGGGGCTGCCGGAGCGGATGCTGCCGAAAAACGCGTGGGGAAAAATGGGCGTGCTTGCCGTGGAGATGGAAAGTGCCGCCCTTTATATGAACGCCGCAAGAGCGGGCAAACGCGCGTTGGGCATTTTCACGGTGTCGGATCACCTGGTCACGGGAGAGGCAACCAGTGCAATGGAACGCCAGACCTCGTTTACCACGATGATGGAGCTTGCGCTGGAAACCGCGATTGCCCTTGACGGGGCAAAGGACGGTGCGCAATGAAAAGGGTATTTCTGATTGTATTGGACAGTGTGGGAATCGGTGCGGAGCCGGACGCCGACCGGTTCGGCGACGTCGGCACCAACACGATGCGCAGCATCTCACGTTCCGCGAACTTCCGGATTGACAATTTGCGGCAGGCGGGGCTCGGCAACATTGACGGGCTGGATTTCCTCGGCAGGTGTGACAGTCCCTTTGCCGCCGTGGCAAGAATGCAGGAGGCATCCGCCGGCAAGGATACCACCATCGGTCACTGGGAAATTGCGGGGCTGTATTCCGGCACCCCGCTCCCGACCTATCCGGAGGGGTTCCCCGAGGAGGTGCTGAGTGCCTTCCGGAAAGCCACCGGGCGCGGGGTGCTTTGCAACCGCCCCTATTCCGGCACGGAAGTCATCCGTGATTTCGGGGATGAACACCTCAAAACCGGAAAGCTGATTGTGTATACCAGCGCGGACAGCGTGTTTCAGATTGCCGCGCACGAGGAGCTTGTCCCGCCCGAACAGCTGTATGAATACTGCCGCGCGGCGCGGAAAATTCTCACGGGGTCGCACGCGGTGGGTCGCGTGATTGCCCGCCCCTTCACGGGGGAGAGCGGCAATTACACGAGAACGGCAAACCGGCGTGATTTTTCACTGGAGCCGACAGGGATTACCCTGCTTGACGCCCTGAAGGAAGCGGGGCGGGATGTGATTGCCGTCGGCAAGATTACGGATATTTTTGCGGGGCGCGGTGTCACGGAGTCGGTGTTCACACACGGAAATGCCGAGGGGATGACCGCCACGCTGGATTTGCAGAAAAAGGATTTTCACGGGTTGTGCTTTGTCAATCTGGTGGATTTCGATATGCTGTACGGTCACCGCAACGATGTGGACGGCTATGCCGCGGCACTGGCGGAGTTTGACCGGTGGCTCCCCTCCTTCGTACAGGGAATGCGGGAGGACGACGTGCTGATGATTACGGCGGATCACGGCTGTGACCCGGGCGACGTCAGCACCGATCACACGCGGGAATATACACCGCTTCTGGTGATCGGACCGCGCGTAACGCCGAAAAATCTCGGCACGCGGCACACCTTTTCCGATATTGCGGCATCCGTTGCGGAAATGCTTGGTGTGGCGTACCGGACGGCGGGCAGCAGCTTTGCCGGGGAGGTGATCGGATGATGGACCGGGAACTGATGGAAGAGGCATACCGGGCAAGGGAAATGTCCTATTCTCCCTATTCCCGCTTTTCCGTGGGCGCGGCGTTGCTCTGTGACGACGGCACGGTTTACCGGGGCTGTAACATCGAAAGTGCCACCCACACCCCCACCTGCTGTGCCGAGCGCACCGCGTTTTTCAAGGCGGTGAGCGAGGGAAAGCGGAATTTTTCCGCGATTGCCATCACCGGCGGGCGGCACGGCGAGGTTTCGCCCCTGTGCGCTCCGTGCGGGGTCTGCCGCCAGGTGATGGCGGAGTTTTGCAAAAAGGATTTCCGGGTTATCCTCGGCACAAAGGAGAATCTCCGCGCTTACTCGCTTGATGAGATTCTTCCGCTTGCCTTTACCCCGGAAAGCCTGTGAAAATGCCTTATTTTACACAAAAGCAGACGGTAATCCGAAAAAAATTTATAGAATGTGCTAAAAAATGTTGACAAACCGAAACAAATCCTTTATAATAGGAATGGTGTCGGGGTAATGCTCCTTCGCCAAATCCGGGCTTTGCCCAAAAAAACAATAGGAGAAAGAACATGAAAAAAATTCTGATCGCGCTCCTCTGTCTCACGATGGTTCTGAGCTGTTGCATCGGTTTCGCTGCCTGCAAAAAAGACGGCGATAACAACAACGGCAAAGAAGACAAGAAGTACGAAATCGCTATCGTGACCGATGTCGGTCAGCTCAACGACGGCGGCTTCAACCAGGGTACTTATGAGGGTGCCAAAGCTTATGCCGAGGCAAACAAC
>CAKSPL010000065.1 GCA_934481325.1 uncultured Eubacteriales bacterium
TTCTCGTACACTTCATCATACAGCACCTTTTTGAGTGCCAACAGGTGTTCCGCGCCCGCACCCACTGTAACCAACACTCCGCCGGGGCGCAGCACGCGGCAAAATTCCGCCTCGGACACCGGGGCAAACAGGGAAACCACGGCATCCACACTGCCGTCGGCAACCGGCAGGTCGAAAATCCCGGCTACGGCAAATCCGGTGGAAAGCCCCGCCCGCGCGGCGGATTTTGCCGCAGCGTTGATTCCCTTTTTGGAAAGATCGATTCCGAAAACGCGATACCCCGCACCCGCCAGGAAATTGGTATAGTACCCCTCTCCGCATCCTGCGTCAAGCACGGTATTTCCCGGGGCATATTCCCGCAAAAGCGAAAGGAGCTTTTCGGCAATCGGGCGATAAAAGCCGGCACCGAGAAAGGCACGGCGCGCCGTAATCAGCGCACTGTCGTCACCGACGCCCGCCCCCGGAAGTGTGAGATTGACATATCCGCTTGCCGCCGCGTCAAAGCAATGCCGCCGCGCGCCCATACAGAAAAAACTGCCGCCAAGCCGTTGGAGCGGTGCTTTACAGTGGGGGCAAACGAAAATTTCCTGTTCCATAATTCCCTTTCCAAAACCGCTCCGTTTCGCGGAAATCCGCGGAAACGGAGCGGTTTTACGGTTCTGTTTCGCTTTATTGTAGCACAAACCGGACTTTATTGCAAGTCCTCCTCCTTTGGCGGTTCCGCCAGTGCAATCTCAAACCAAAACACACTGCCAACGCCGACCGCGCTTTCCACGCCGTAACGCGCCGCGTGCCTGTCCAACACTTCCTTCACAATGGAAAGCCCCAGCCCCGAGCCGAGCGTGGCTTGCTGATGGAGCTTATCCGCGCGGTAATACCTGTCCCAAATCTGCGGAATCTGCTCGGGCGGGATTCCGATTCCGGTATCCCGCACCGAAACGCGGGCATAGCCGTCCATCACCGTCAGCGTAACCGTAACCAACTTGTTCTGCCCGGTATAATTGACCGCGTTATTGAGCAGGTTGTAAAGAACCTGCAGGAGCATCGTGCGATCCACGAAAATCATCACCGGTTCATCCGGCACGCGGTATTCCACGCGATAGCCCTTATGGCGGAGCATCTGGTCATAACGCCCCACCGCGTCACGCACGGTTTCGGCAAGATCCAGCATCGTGCGGTTCAGTTTGACGGTACCCGCCTGCAATTTGGAAAGGTCCAGCAAATCACCCACCAGCTCGGTCAGCCGCTCGGTTTCGTCAATAATCAGCTGAATATTTTCAGGGGAGTTTTCCCCCGGGATATCCCGCATCATTTCACTGTACCCGCGAATCATCGTCAGCGGAGTGCGGAGATCGTGCGAAATATTGGCAATCAGCTCCTTTTGCAACCGATTGGTTTTCCCGATTTCATCGGCGGCAAAGTTCAGCGCACCCGCCAGTTCCTCTGCCTCGCGGTAGCCTTTTCCGGTAAAGTCCGCCGTGTAATCCCCTTTTGCCAGTTTTCCCGCCTTGGCGGTAATTGCCCGCAGGGGTCCTGCAATGGATTCCGACAAAAACAGCGTCAGCAGAACCGTCAGAATCAGCATCGCCCCGCACAGCAAGAAAAACTGCGTCTGCAAGGTATTGACGGTGGACGAAATCGGCGTCAGTTCGGTATCCAGCATCAGAAAATACTCGGTATCGCCCTCCGTAAAGTCCGTGGCATAAATCAGATTAATCAGATCCGTGCGAAGCCCCGGAAAGCGGAAATTCCCGTCCGGATCCCGAAGTCCGCCGGAAAACTGCACCCGTTTGGTATACTCGCCTCCGTTTTCCAGCGTTTTTTCACGAATACCCATCACCATATCGGAATCCATCGGATGGATGAAGCAACCGTAGATACTGGAAACGCCCTCCATTTCCTCCATTCCGCCGCTCGTCAGGCGGAAAACACGCACACAAATCAGCCGACCCGACACAATGTTCTCCAACTCCGCGGAAAAATCCTCCGAGCCGACCCGTGTGCGGATGGTAGCGGCAACGCTTTCCAGCTCGGAGGTTTTTTCACGGTCATAAAACACACCAAGCAAACGGATCTGTACCACCCAGACCGCAAGCAACAGCAATACCGCAAACAACAACAGCGTGAGAAACAGCTTCCAGCGTACGCTGATATGACGACGAGAAGCGCGGCGTTTTTTTGCCGCGCTCATTTGATTTCCTCAAAGCGGTAGCCTACGCCCCGCAGAGTTACAATATACTTGCTGAATCTGCCGAGAGACTTCCGCAGGAGCTTGATGTGGGTGTCCAGCGTGCGGGCATCCCCGTAAAAATCATAGCCCCATACTTCGCTGATCAACTTCTCACGGGACAGTGCAATGTTCCGGTTGCGGATGAGGTAGAAAAACAGGTCGTATTCTTTGGGGGACATTTCCACCCGCTGTCCGTCGATATACACGATTCTGGCGGTCAGGTCCGCACGAAGCGCACCGCCCGCAAATTCCACAACCTCGTTTGCGGTGGGGGCGGCGGCTTTTGCGCGTTTGGAACGCCCCAATACCGCCTCCACACGCAGCATCAACTCACGGGGAGAAAAGGGCTTGACCACATAATCATCCGCCCCCGCCTCAAAGCCGTTGATTTTATCATACTCCTCGCCGCGAGCGGAGAGCATAATAATCGGCGTATCGGAAATTTTGCGGATTTCCTTGCAGGCGGAAAAACCGTCCAGCTCCGGCATCATAATGTCCAGAATGATGATGTCAAACTTTTCGCGGCGGCAAAGAAGCACTGCCTCCATACCGTCCCCTGCCTCCGTTACGGTGTGTCCCTCAAATTCCGCATATTTGCGGATCACGGAACGGATACGCATTTCATCGTCTGCTACCAGAATGTGATACATAGCTGTTTCTCCTTTTGATCTGAATTTTACTGTCCTTTGGGTTTATTTTCGGTCAGCGGAACCGTTACGGTCATCGTTTTTCCGTTCCGTTGAATATACACTTCCAGCGTGTCACCCACCTGATGGGAGGAAACGATTTTTTTCAGTTCCGCCTTGGTGGAAATGCTGACGCCGTCCACACTGAGAATAATGTCTCCGGTTTCCAGCACGCCGTTGGAGCCGGCATCGTATACATAAACCTTTAACACTTTCTGCCAACCGATGGAAGTAGAGAAATACTTCTCCGCAAATTCCGCGTTGATGGCAGGAACACCGCGCACATAGCCGTATTGCCACAGGTCATCTGCGGATTTCATTGCGGCGTCAATCGGGATGGCAAAGCCAAGCCCCTCCACGCCGGTGGCGGAATACTTTGCGTTTACAATACCGATCAGTTCACCCGCTAGGTTGAACAGTCCGCCGCCGGAATTGCCGGAGTTGATGGCGGCATCGGTTTGAAGCAGGGTCATCGTCTCGCCTGTTTCCATCGTGACCTGTCTTGAAGTTGCGCTGATAATTCCGCGGGTTACGGTGCCGCCCAGCTCTCCCAGTGGGTTACCGATGGCAAATACCGTTTCGCCCGCCAGCAGGTTGGCACTCTTGCCGATGGGTGCCGCCGTCAGTTCCGCGGCGGGAGTAATGGTGAGTATCGCAATATCGCTGTTCTCGTCGGAACCGCGCACGGTTGCCTCATACTCGGTTTGCTGATAGGCACCCCCATCGGTTTTGCTGTGGTCGGTTACGATGATGTGGATGTCGGTATACCCTTCCACCACGTGATTATTGGTGATAATGATCCCGCTTTTGTCGATAATCACACCACTGCCCGCGCCCTGTGAAATGGTGCCGTATCCCGATCTTTTTGCCGTTACAATCTCCACCACCGAATCCTGCACATCGGCAACCGCCTGTATCAGGGTTTTCGGCGTTCCCTGAACCGAGCCGTTGACAGTGGGACCCTCCGTGTTCTCGTTTTTCGGCAGAATGGTGGTGGAATAATCGCGCGTTGCCGCACCGCTGTCGTGTATCACGGACTGCGTTTTGTCAGCATCGGTGTTCGTATCGGAAAGATACGGGGCATCAGTCTGATTGCCCCCCCCATTGCCCGCAAGAATGCGCTTTGCCACCATAGCACCGCCAAGGAGCATCAGAGAAGAAAACAGCACGCACACCGCGACAATCGCGGCAATCAGTGCGATTTTTTTCTTTTTGCCGTTCTTTTTCCGGGTTGCTGTTCCGTTGAAATTTGCCTGCTCATTCTGATAGGAAACGCCATACCATTGCGGGTTTTCAATCGGGGGGAAGCCGTTTTCCGCGCTCGTGCGGTTTTGGTTGGTTTGATTTTTGCTTTGGTCGGATTCCGGGGATGTGTTTTGAGAAAAATCATTGTTGTTCATAATATGATTTACTCCTTTCCCGTTTACTGACCACAGTATACCGCGTTTTTGTGACGATTTGATGATTATGCGGAAAAAATCGCTTGAAATGTAAAAAAACAGATTGCCCCGCATTGAAAACTTCCTATTTTTATGATATACTGAAAACCAGAAACAATACCGAAAAGGAGAAACGAAAAATGCTGGAAACCATCCGCGCATTGCTTGCCGCAAACGGCATCATCCGCACGGCAACCATCCGGCTGGACAATTGCCGGATTCAGAAAAAATATCTGCTGGAGCACGCGGGCATTGACAACGGCAGTGCCGTGATGTTTGCCGTACCTTATTATACCACGGAATGTGACAATCCTGCAAGGAATATTTCGGCGTATGCCGTCAGCGCGGATTATCACGCGTTTTTTTCCGCACTTTTTGATAACGCACTGCCGCTTCTGCGCGAAAAATTCCCGGAGAACCGGTTCGCCGGATTTACCGACCACTCCCCGATTGACGAGCGGGATGCGGCTGTGCGCTCCGGGCTTGGATTTATCGGCAATAATCATCTGCTGCTGACAAAGGAACATTCCTCCTTTGTATTTCTCGGGGAGATTATCACCGACGCACTCCTGCCCGCCCCTCCCGCACCGATTCTTTCCTGCAACGGTTGCGGGGCGTGCCTTGCCGCCTGCCCCGTGGGGCTTGACGGCTGGAAATGCCTTTCGGCACTGACGCAGAAAAAAGGTACCTTTACCGAAGAGGAGGCATACGCGGTATTGAAAAACGGTTCTCTTTGGGGGTGTGACCGCTGTCAGGAGGTCTGCCCGGTAACGAAGGCGGCAAGGGCGGCAGGCACGCTTTATTCCGAAATCGACTTTTTCAAAAACACCGCCGTGCCACACCTTGACCGCGCCACCCTTGACGCGATGGACGAAAAAGCCTTTTCGGCACGGGCGTACAGCTGGCGCGGGCGGGCGGTCATTGAGAGAAATATCCGATTGTTTGAAGAAAAGGAGGAGGGGAAATGATCCGTTTTCTTTACGGTGCCGGTTCCCTGCACACAGAGGAGCTGCTGACCGACGGAATCCGCGCGGCAGTGGAAAAGGGCGAGAGTGCCATCCTGCTGGTGCCGGAGCAGAAAACCGTCAGCACCGAGCGGCGAATGGTGGCGTTGCTCCCGCCCCGCGCTCAGCTGTCGTTTGAGGTGCTGAATTTTACACGGCTCGCCAACCGGACTTATCGGGCTTTGGGCGGGCTGATGCGCTCGGACGAAACCGCGGCGGCAAAAATCCTTGCGTTTTACCGCGCACTCTGCGACCTTGCCCCTGTATTGCTGCAATACGGAAACGACACCGCCAGAAACCCGCGCTTTGCCGAACGGTTGCTTGCCGCACGGGATGCGTTTTCCGCCTCTCTGATTGCGCCGGAACAGCTTCTGGAAACCGCCGAGGCACTGAACCCCAACGACCCGCTCGGCAAAAAACTGCACGACCTCGGCACGGTATTTTCCGTGGTTTTCAAAACCCTGCAGGATCTGTACGGAAAGGAGCGGGACGAGCTGGCGGCACTTCCGGCAGTGCTTTCCACCGACGGCGGGCGAAAGATTTTCTCCTCCACACATCTGTTTATCGATTCCTTTACCGACTTTACGGCGGCGGAGCTGGCAATTCTTCGTGTTCTTTTTGAGATTATGCCGCACATTACCCTCACGCTCCCGCAACCCGCACCGGGGGTCGAGGGGCTGGCTTTCGTTTCCTCCTCCCGCACCGAGCAAAAGCTGCGCCGCTTTGCCGCGCTTGCCGGAAAACCGATTGTTTTTGAAGCCGAAAACAACAATAAGCCCGGGGACGCGCTGAGTTTTATGCGAAAATACCTGTTTGATATGTCGGCAGAGCCTGCCCCGCTTTCCTTTGCGGACGGGGGCGGACAAATCACGCTGACGAGATGCCGCAACCCGCTCGCCGAATCCGAACACGCCGCCGCCGTGATTCAAAGGCTGGTGCGAAACGGCGCACGCTACCGGGAAATTACCGTGGTTGTGCGGGATACTTCCGCCTATGCCGGGATACTTGACGCGGTATTGGAAAAAGAGGGGATCCCCTGCTTTTTCTCGGAAAAGACCGACCTTGCGGCAAAGCCCCTGCTTTCCCTCCTTCTTTCCGCCCTGCGGATTATCCGTTACGGTTACCGCACGGAGGATGTGATTGCCTATCTGAAAACCGGACTTTGCGGCGTAACCCCGGACGAAACAAATTTTGCCGAAGAATACCTTTCCGTATGGAAGCCGCGCGGGAAAAATGCGTACCGTACCGAATTCCGGCAAAACCCGGACGGACTTTCCACCCAAAAGAGCGCGCGGGGAGAGCGGATTCTTGCAGGCGCGGAGGCGGCGCGAGGAAAGCTTTTCCCACCTCTCGACACCTTTGAAAACGAGCTGAGAGCCGCGACCGATGCCGCAGGGCAAATCGGGGCAATTTTCCGTTTTCTCACCGCACTTGACGTGCGGGAACAGCTCAAAACCGAAGCCGCCGCACGGCTTGCCGCCGGTGAGCGAAAGGAGGCGGAGGAGCTTGCCCGCCTGTTTACGGTCACTGCCGAAACGCTGGAAACCGCGGCGGCGGTGTTCGGAGATCGGCTCTGCACCGTAGAAGAACTACAAAATGCCCTTTCGCTGGCTTTTGCACACACCGACATCGGCACCATCCCCACCTCGGCGGATGAGGTCACAATCGGCTCTGCGGCACTTTTGCGCGCGGATCACCCCCGATACGTCCTGGTATTGGGACTGTGCGAGGGGGGCTTTCCGCAAAGCACGGCAAAAAACGGTATTCTCAGCACGGAAGAACAGACACGCATGGAAGAATTGGGGCTCCCCCTCACGGGTGATGCCGACAGTGCCGCCTCCGACGAATTGTT
>CAKSPL010000066.1 GCA_934481325.1 uncultured Eubacteriales bacterium
AAGCTACGGTTTTCATCGCGCCTGCCAGCTGCCCGGAAATCCGAACCCCGCGCAGGCGTTTTTTCAGTTGCTCGATCCCTGCCATACGCACTCTCCGGCATACACGGCAAGTGCCGCGCGCACGTCAGCCGCCACGCGGTCGGTCATCTTTGCGCCGGTTGCAAGCGTGTCACGCAGTCCCGGCACTTTGGTTTCAAAATAAGTGTAAAGTCCGGCTTCAAAGGTGCGGAACTGTGCCACGGGTACCCCGTCGGCATAGCCCTCCGCTACGGCAAAAATCAGCAATGCCTCCTGCCAGTCCGCAAGGGGAGAGTAGCGGCGTTGCTTAAGTGCCGCCATCATCCGCACGCCCGCGTCCAGCGTTTTCTGCGTGTCGGTGTCCACGTCGGCACCGAACTGGGCAAAGCCGGAAAGCTCCCGGTATTGTGCCAGCCGCATCCGAAGGGAGGCGGATACCTGCTTCATCAGCTTGGTCTGTGCCGCACTGCCCACACGGGAAACCGAAAGCCCCACGTTGATTGCCGGGCGTTGCCCCGCATAGAACAGCTCGGTGTCCAGGAAAATCTGTCCGTCCGTGATGGAAATCACGTTGGTCGGAATATACGAGGAGATATCTCCCGCAAGGGTTTCCAGGAGCGGAAGTGCGGTCATAGAGCCGCCACCCATTTCGGGTGAGAGCTTTGCCGCGCGTTCCAGGAGGCGGGAATGGAGATAGAAAATATCTCCCGGATATGCCTCACGCCCGGAGGGGCGGTGCAGCAGAAGCGACAGCTCGCGGTATGCCACGGCGTGCTTGGAAAGATCGTCATACACAATCAGCACATCCCGCCCGGCATACATAAAATACTCGCCCATTGCCGTGGCGGCAAAGGGGGCAATGTATTGGAGGGATGCCGATTCCGATGCGTCGGCACACACAATCGTGGTATATTTCATCGCACCGCATTGCTCCAGCTTGGTGCGAAGCCCCGCCACCGTGGTGTCCTTTTGCCCGATGGCAACATAAATACAGATTACATTCCGCCCGCGCTGACTGATGATGGTATCCACCGCAAGCGCGGATTTGCCGGTCTGCCGGTCGCCGATGATCAGCTCCCGCTGACCCTTGCCGATCGGCACCAGTGCGTCGATTGCCTTGATGCCGGTATGAAGCGGCTCCGAGACGGACGCCCGTTCCAGAATCGCGGGTGCGCGACATTCGATGGGGCGGTGTTCCTTTGTGCGGATCTGCCCCTTGCCGTCAATGGCGTGACCCAACGCGTCCACCACTCTGCCGAGGAGTGCCTCGCCGACCGGCACGGAGGCGATTTTCCCCACGCGCCGCACGCGGCTTCCGCTTTCAATGTGTGCATAATCGCCGTAAATGACACAGCCGATTTTTCCGGGCTGAATATCCAGCACCATTCCGCGGTTTCCGCTGGCAAACTCCACCACCTCGCCGTACATAATGTCGGCAAGACCGTCCATCCAGCAGATACCGTCCGAAACCGTCAGCACTCTGCCGAGCTGGTAGGTAAAGACCTGCTCGCTCATCGCGTCCAGGTCCTCCCGCAATTCTCCGGCAATGCGCGCCGCATCCTCGGTTCCTTCGATGCAGTCCTTCTGCATCCGTTTTTCCATCTGATACAGGCGTTCGGTTACGGAACAGTCGTACACCGTGTCACCGATACGCAGACAAAGTCCCCCTACCAGCTCCGGGTTTTCCTTGACCCAAAAGGAGGTTTTTCCGCCCACGGCGGCAAGCATCCGGTCAGTGTATTCCTCCGCCTGCCGGACAAGCTCCTCCGGGAGAGGGAAAGCAGAGGTCAGCGTGACGTACAGGACGTCGTGGGTTTTGAGATAGGCAATGTCCCCCGGGGTCAGCTTCACTTTTGCGAGAATGTTTTTCATCATCTCCGGTTCTTTTTGCCGGAGTGCCGAGCAATACGGCTCATCCGCAAGCAGACCGAGCACGCTCTCTCTGATATAGGTGATTGCCTCGTGATGGACACGGGAAATCATTTCACGCCGCATTTCGCGCCGCATTTCCGCGCCTGCCGTATGCGCCTCCGCAACCTTAGCTGCGCCCTCCTCCCGGATTGCCGAAAGGCGTGGTGCCGCCAGTACCTCGGGCGGCGTGACGGATTCTTTTTCGGGCAGGGAAACGGTTTGCGTTTCCTCCTCCTCGGCAAAGGAAAGATCCCGGTCGATCCTTTCCCTGCGGGAGCGGAAAATCTCCGCGATTTTCTTCCTGCCAAGCAGTACGATCAGCAGTGCCAAAATCGCGAAATTGATGATTGCAAATATGATTTTCATAATTTTTTAGGTCAGACGGGAGACAAACAGTACCGCCAGCCGCTCCGCCTCGGCAGAGACCTCTGCCGAGAGGGCTTCTTTTTCGTTTGCCAGCGTTTTCTCATACCGTTCCCGCTCGTTTTGCTCCTCACACTCTGCTTTTGCCAGCAAATCGGCGGTGTTCTCCTGTTCCTGAACGATCATCCTTTCCGCATTGTTTTTTGCCTGAACGGATTCTTGTTGAAACGCCTCGCCGGCGGCTGCTTTTGCCGCGGCCTCCGCCTCCTCCCGCTCCTTGCGGTGCTTTCTCGCCGCTTCTACCCGTTCTTCCCGTGCGTCCGTCATCCGAAGCATCGGGTCAAACAACAGCTTTTTGAGAATCAGCACCAGCAAAAGAAAGCAGATGACCGTCCAGACCATTACAGAAACCTGTATGTTCAAGGCGACCTCCTCAGATCTTGGACACCAGCATAAAGGCGATCAGCAATCCGTAGATCGTCAGTGCTTCCATCAGTGCCATTGAGATAATCAGCGAGGAACGGATGTCCTTTGCGGCATCGGGCTGGCGGGCAATGCTTTCCATTGCCGCTTTTGCGGTGATCCCCTGTGCAATTGCGGGGAAAATGGTGCTGAACGCCACCGCAATGGCGGCGGCAAGTGCAATCAGTGCTTCTCTTGTCATAACTGTGTACTCCTTTTCAATTTCTTTTTCTTTTCGGATTTCTTTTCGCGCGGCAATTTCACTTCTTCTTCGGTTGCCTCGTCCAGATAAATGGAAACCAACATCGTAAATACCACGGCTTGCAGGGCGCAGAACAGACACGAGAGTGCCATCATAATTACTGGCGCGCCGATGGGGAGAACGCCGTACAGCTCCTCCGTGACCGTCTCCTCACCGAACACGTTGCCGTAAAGCCGGAGGGCAAGCGAGGCGGGCTTGATAAATTCATCGAGCAGCAGGAGCGGCAGCATAAAGAATGCCGGGGTCACAAACCGTTTGAAATAATGCCCCACGCCGTTGCAAAGCCCCGCCACCTGCAAAAACACAAACGCGATGCCGCCCAAAGCCAGCCCGGTGGAGAGCGATGAGGTGGGTGCCTTGACGTAGTCGGTCATACCGACACCGGGGAGAAGCCCGGAATAGTTGGAAAGAATGATAAAGACGAACAGCGAGGCGAGAAACGGAAAATATTTTCTTGCCTTTTCCTTTCCGAGAATCCCGGAAAAGAAGTTATCCAGATATTCCACCCCGGTTTCCACGATGTTCTGAAATCTCCCCGGGCGTTCTTTCATATTTTTGGTGGCAAGGAGGGAAATGACCGCTACCAGTGCCAGGATTCCCCACATTGCCACTACCTCACCCGTGACGTCAAGCACACCGAAAATACGGACGAGTACTCTTGATTTTTCACCCATTGTCCTCACCTCCAGACGGATGCTCTCTTTGCGGCTTTTGCAGTCTTGAGGCAAACTTCACAAGGCGGGCGGTGAAACAAATTGTGGATGCGGTGATGCCGAGAGCCGCACCGATCAGAAGCGGCAACCGATCCCACGGCAGAACCGGGGCGAGAAAATAAACCGCCAGGAAGTAGCCGATCTGAATCAGGTTGCATACGATCGAAAACGCGGAAAACCGAGCGGGAGCGCGCCTGAGAATCTGTTTTGTAAGCAGATAGCAGACACCGCCGACCAGCACGCCGCAAAGGAACGCAAAAGCCGCGCCCCACAGCCAAAATGTCATCGTTTCTCCTTTCCGCAACAATTTGCAAAAAGCATACCGCACACCCGCCAACGGCAGAGGTGCGGCACGCTCGAATTTTCTTATATTATAGCACGGGGCAGGCTTTTTGTAAAGCGACAAGTAAAAACTTTAAGTATATTTTTTTCTTATGAATATATACTTCCCGCTTATGAATCTTCTTTTCCGGTGTCCTCTGCCGCTTCCGGCTTTGCCCGGTATTTCAGGCGGGACCAGAAAACGATTGCAAGCTGCCCCGGCACCGCAAGGGTAAAAATCAGCCACGGGTTGTAGCCGAACGGCAGAAACGTCAGATAAACCGTGCCCAAAGCCGACCACATCAGGAGCGAAACGATGAGATAATTGCGCCGCTGATTGAACCACAGACTGTTGAAAACCAGCCACACGATCATCGAAACCGGAATGGCATAAACAAACGCCAGCCACTGAAAATCCACCCCACCGGTGGAAAAATCCACCATCATAAAGCAAAAGGTGGCAATCAGCCAGACAAGGAGCAGGGCAATCCCCGTGATGAACCCGCGATTGATGAGCTTGGTGCGTTTTTTTCGCACCGTTTCCGGGTGTGTTTCCTCCACCAGATAGTTCAGCGTTACGCCGAACAGCTCTGCAATCTGCAACAGCACCGTCACGTCCGGGATGGATTCTCCCCGTTCCCATTTGGAAATGGCTTTGTCGGAGTAATTCAGTTTTTCGGCAAATTCCAGCTGGGTCATTCCCGCCCCCTGGCGCAGTGCGGCAATGTTTCCCGCAATCACCGTTTTTACATCTTTCATAGGCTTTCTTCTCACCTGCCCGAAAAGTTTTTTTACAGTATAGCACATCTGCGGCAAAAAATCAAGCGTTTTTTCATCACATTCTCGGGCTTCTACCCGCGGTAGAGTGCCAAAAGCGGCACTCTACACCGCGTACCCCCAAAAGTATAGCCCGGAATACGAAAAGTAGGTTGATAAAATCCCGTCATTTGCATTAAAATAAGTGCAGTAGCGTGCCGGTGGGTCCGGCACGGAAAATCGGAAAGGAGAACCCATATGAACCCGTATGTGATTTTCACAGATTCCGGCTGTGATATTCTCCCTGCCCTGCTGACGAAATGGGGCGTACGTTATTGCAATCTTACCTTCAAATTCGATCACTCCGACAAGGAGTACACCTTTGAGGAGATTTCCCATAAAGAATTTTATGACAGAATGAGGGAAGGGCATCTTGTCAAAACCGCGGCGGTCAATTCCGAGGTTTTCCGCGAGGCGTTTGAGGAAGAACTGAGCGCGGGGAACGACATTCTGTATCTCGGGCTTTCCGGCGGGCTCAGCTCCACCTGCAAAACCGGGCAGGTCGTGGCGGAAGCACTGAAAGAAAAATACCCCGCCCGCAAAATCATCACCGTGGATACACTCAGTGCCTCGGCAGGGCTGGGACTGCTGATCTGGATGACCGTGCAGAAAAAAGAGAAGGGAGCCACCATCGAGGAGGCGGCGGAATTTGCCACTACAACGCGCGGCCATATCGCGCATTGGTTTACCGTGGACGATCTGATTTATCTCAAACGCGGCGGGCGGCTGAACTCCGCAATGACCTTTTTGGGCAGTGCGCTCGGAATCAAGCCCATTCTGCACGCCAGTGAGGAAGGAAAAGCCGTTAATGTGGCAAAGGTGCGGGGCAGGAAAAATGCGTTGCTTGCCCTTGCCGATAAATACGGAGAAACCGCCATTGATCCCACGGAAAACCCGGTATTTCTCACCCACGGGGATTGCCTGAAGGATGTGGAAATACTGAAAAACCTGTTGGTGGAACGCTACGGTGCAAAGGTGGGGATGGTTTCATATCACGGTGCGGTAACGGGTGCCTACGGCGGACCCGGCGTGATCGGAATGTTCTTCCTTGCCAAGGAGCGGTGAGAGCCTGTTTTCTTTCCGGGAAAGCGTGCTTTTTGTGAAAAAGTCCCCACATATGGGGGCTTTTTTGCATTTTGCACTGCCGGATTTCCTCGCACCGCTCACTCTCGGCGCGGTTTTGCCGCGGGCGGAAGGGGACGTTTTTTGGAATTTTGCTTGATTGTCCCGTGCGGATGTGATACAATAGAGGAGAAAACAGCACGAAAGATTTCAGGATGTACGAGATTTTTATTTCCTATAAGCATTCTGATGAGGAAGGAAACGTTACCAAGGACAGTAAAATCGCCGTGAAATTATACAACCTCCTGACCGAGAAGGGGTATCGCGTTTTCTGCGCCGAAAAGTCACTGAAAAATGCGGGCAGTTCCAGATATCAGAGCGATATTGAGGATGCACCGGATCAGGCAAAAATTATGGTAGTGGTGCTGACCAAGGCGGAATATGCAATGTCCCGGTGGGTAAAATATGAATGGGACGGCTTTTTCGGGGACATTCTTTCCAACGTAAAGCCGGACGGTAAGGTTTTTTCGCTGACCGACGGGGTTTCCATTCACGCGCTCCCGCGGTCCCTTCGGATGGTGCAGAATTTTTCGTACGCGGACGGTATGGAGGATCTGTTGGAGTTTATTGCGGCGGCGATGCCGCGGCAGTCGCAATCGGCGGTGTCCACTCCTGCGGCAGAGCCCTCCGGCTCGGATGCCCCCGATTTTTATATGATGGACAGCGAAAAAATCACGGCAGAGGATATTCAGGCGGTGCTGGATCTGGAAGCAAAGGTCTATGAAGAGGATACCGGACAGCAGTTGCAGGACTGCCTGCAATATTACCGTGCAAACCCGGATATTTACATATTCGTAAAGGATCGGAGAACCGATGAAATCGTTGCCAACGTCGACGTGGCACCCATATCGGATGAATGCTACGAAAAACTGCGTGCCGGGCATTTTTCGGATACCGATATTACGCCGGATATGATTATGCCATACGATATGCCAGAAATTCTGCAAAATGTTCGGGATGAAAAAGGTGTGGGAAAGTGACCGGCATTCCAAATTGTACGAGGTGTCGCTCATCCCGCCGGAATTTCGCGTTTCCTCCAAGGCGACCAAACGGCTGTTTGAGTATTACAGCAAAAAGTATGAAGAAGTGAAGGATTTTTTGGAGGATTGAGCGTTTTGCCGAAAGGGCGAGGAATTTTTTCCTTCGCTCTTGACAGGCAGGCAATACCTGTGCTATAATGTGCAGGTATCTGTAATGGGA
>CAKSPL010000067.1 GCA_934481325.1 uncultured Eubacteriales bacterium
CCGTCGGGTATTTCCCCCGCATCCCCCGGCTCCCCGGGGGCGTCCGGTTCTTCCGGCTCCGGCGGATCGGGGAGCTTTTCGTATACCGCCGTCAGGGTAACGTCCCCCACGGGGAGCGCGTCACCGGGACTGTATTGCGCCTCCCCCGCTGACCAGAAAAGAAACCGGAAACCGTCCTTTTCCGGTACCGTATCGGGGGTAAATGCCGTTCCTGTGGAGAAATACTCGCCCGCCGCCACGGCACTTCCGCCGTCTGTTTCAAAGCGCACGGTGTATACAAAGGGGGAGGTAAATTCCGCGTATTGCAGGGAGAACCACACGGTTTTGCCCGAATATACGGTTTTTCCCCAGCCGTTTTTGATTTCGGTCACCTTGAAAAGCGCACCGCGCGTGACCTGCCCGAGGTTTTTGTACGAGGTTCCCGCCCCTGCGCGCAGATTCAGCGTGGCGTTGGTCACGGTATACCAACCGGGCTTTGTTCCGTTTGGCACCGAAAGGTCGGAAATCAGCCGTTCGCCGCTGTAATCCGGCAGTCCGTAGCCCGCAATGTAGCCGTCGCCCAGCGCGTAATCGTGCAGGCTGACCGCGTCCGAGGAGTTGCCCTCCACCGTGTAAACTCTGCCGTTTTTCACATACCGTACCAGCCCGATATGGTCGGATACGCGGCTGACCCCGGAGGAGTGAAAAAAGATCAGATCGCCCGTTTTCGGCGTGTAGCCGGAGGATCTTTTTCGATAGCGTCCCAGAGCGGTGAGCCGCTCCACCCAGAGCGAACAGCTGGCAAACACGCCGCCTGCCGCGTGATGGGACCCAGAGGTTTCCAGGCACCAGGAAACAAACGCGGCGCACCAGGCGTAAGAATATGTATTGCCGACCTTGCCGTATGCCAGATTATACTCGGTGTAATTGCCGTGCCCGCGTGCATTCCTGCCGTGAACCTCGGCGGTGCCGTTCCCCTCGTGATACCCAAGCTGGGACATTGCCGCCGCCACGGTGTCCAATGCCGCGTCCCCCGTGGTGGGCAGTGCCGCCAGCCGTTCGTAAAACACGGAGGAACGGTAAACGGCGGAGGGTGCCGTGCCAGGGGTCAGTGCCACGGCAGGCAGAACCAGAGCATACAGTGCCGCCGCGGCACAGACCAGTACCGCGGTGAGAAATGAAAAAACGCGTTTCATCGCGCACCTCCTTCCTGTCTTTGCCTCCATTTTACCACGCGGGGCGCGTACTTTCTACAGGTAAATATCGGAAAAGGGGTGGGAACGGGGTGATTTTTGCACCACGCGGTTGACATTGTGCGGGTTTTGGTATACAATAGAAGAAAGAATTTTCTCTCTGGGAAACGGGGTGGACGAATGAAAAAATATACGATCGGCGTGGATTTCGGCACGCTTTCGGCACGCGCGGTATTGGTTGAGGTTGCCACCGGGCGGCAGGTGGCGGATGCCGTGGCGGAATACGCCCACGGCGTGATGGACACACACCTTGCGGACGGCACCCCGCTCCCCCCGCAGTTTGCCCTGCAGGACCCCGCCGACTATCTGTCGGCATTGGACAGCGTACTGCACGGGGTGTTTGCGCGCTCCGGGGCTTCCCCTGCGGAAGTGGCGGGGCTGGGGGTGGACTTTACCTGTTGCACGCTCCTGCCGGTGCAGGCGGACGGCACCCCGCTTTCCTTCCTGCCGCAATACCGGAGCGAACCGCACGCGTACGTCAAGCTGTGGAAGCATCACGCGGCACAGCCGTATGCCGACAAAA
The DNA here is from genome assembly GCA_934481325.1 of uncultured Eubacteriales bacterium. Lineage (GTDB taxonomy): Bacteria > Bacillota > Clostridia > Oscillospirales > CAG-272 > Firm-07. Next base: position 1,756 of record CAKSPL010000067.1, read on the forward strand.
TAAACGAATTAGCCCGGGAACGGGGCGAGAAATGGCTTTCCCGGTACGGCGGAGCCATCAACTCGGAATGGATGTTCCCCAAAATTTTCGAGGTGCTGGACAACGCCCCGGAAATCTACGAAAAGGCGGCATATTTTATAGAGGCGGGGGACTGGATTACCTGGATGCTGACCGACCGACAGGTGCGCGGCTATGTGTTTGCCGCGTATAAGGGGATTTATGACGCGGAATCCGGCTATCCGGACAAGGACTTTTTCGCGGCGTTGGACCCGCGATTGACCGATGTGGTGCGGGATAAGCTGAACGCGCCGCTTGCCGGGGTCGGTGTGTGCGTGGGAGAGGTGACCGCGATGGCGGCGGAGCAGTTCGGGCTTGCGGCGGGGACTCCCGTGGCGGCGGCAATGCCGGACGCACACTGCGCCGCCCCTGCGCTCGGCGTGACGCGCCCGGGCGACCTTTATGCAATCTTCGGCACTTCTGCCTGCTTTTTTCTGCTTGCCGACCGCGATGCGGCGGTTCCTGGAATCTGCGGCACGGTGAAGGACGGCGTCCTGCCCGGGTTTTACGGCTGTGAGGCGGGGCTGTGTTGCCTGGGGGATCACTTTGCCTACGCCGCCGAACGCCTCACCTCCCCCGAATATGAAAAGGAAGCTACCGGGCAGGGAGTGCCGATGCTGAAACTCCTGCTTTCCAAGGCGGCGGAGTTGGCACCCGGCGAGAGCGGCGTGCTGGCACTGAACTGGTTCAACGGCAATCGGAATATCCTGATGAATGCCTCACTTTCCGGGCTGTTTGTGGGGCTGACGCTTGCCACAAGGCCGGAGCATCTGATGCGCGCTCTGATGGAGGCTACCGCCTTCGGCACCCGGATGATTTTTGAAACGATGGAATCCGCAGGGCTTCCCATCCGCCGTGTCACCGCATCGGGCGGGATTGCCCGCAAAGACCCTTTCTTTATGCAGCTGTATGCCGATGTACTCGGCAAGGAATTGCGCGTTTCGGGCACGGCGCAGGGGCCTGCACTCGGCACGGCAATTTCCGCCGCGGTGGCGGCGGGGGTGTATCCCGATTATCCGTCCGCGATGGAAAAAATGTGTCACCTTTCGGATTTGGTATACCGCCCGAATCCGAAAAATACCCCTACATATGATGAGTTATATGAAAAATACCGCACCCTGCACGATTATTTCGGCAGGGGCGGAAACACGGTGATGGAGGAGCTGAAAGCCATTGCCGAGCGTGCAAAGGAGACAAAAAAGTGAGCCGTCCACGGAAAAGCTATGGTTTTTTTCTCGCGGGAAAGATTCTGCGCGGTCTGTTTGCGCTTCTCATCGCCGTCATCTGCGGTGCGCTGTTCTGGCGGGTGTTTTTCTCCGGCAGGTTGCCCAAGGAAATGCGCCGGGTTGCCCCCAACGCGGTTTTGCACGATACTGCGGCGGCAGGGGAGCTTTCCGCCTTTACGCAGGAGCAGGGAACCACCACCAGAGGGGAGAAAAACTACGGCTACTTTTCGGTGCCGCGTTTTGTGATTTTTCCGGAGGCGGGGCAGATTCAGGTGGTGTTTCGCTATAACAACAGCACTCTGCGCGCCACAAAGGAGGATTTCGGGCTGGATGCCGTGCCACCGAAGGGCGAGGAGGTTTACAACGTTTCGCTCCTTTTGCTCCGTGACCTTACCCCCGAGGATAAAACCGACAATACCGACGGCAGTGAAACGATAGAAAAACTGCGCATTAAGCCCACCTCCCACACAGTGTCCACCACGGGGCTGTACACTTATTTTCTCTACACGTTTGACGGGGTAACGCCGGAAAATATTTTAGTGGTATATCTTGATATTTATTATCCGGTAAACGGTACGGTGGACTACGAAAAGGAGCCTTACGGCACGCTGCGCCTGTATCACGAGGAAAGCGAGCGCGTGGAGGTTTCTCTTTCCGCCGCCGAAAAAAAGGCCATTGCCGATTTTGTGCCGTAACCCGGCAGAGAAAGGAGCCAATCTATGTACGAATTTCGCCCGCAAAAGGGCAACAATACCGCGGGGCGGGTGGTTCTTTGTCTGTTTATTGCCGCAGTGGTGTGCCTGATTGCTTCCGCCGCCGTGCCGAAATATCCGGTATTTTTGCAGGCACTCGGCATCTGTTTTTTTGTGCCGATTATTCAGATTACGGTGCGTTATCTCCTCTCGCGCTATCTTTACCGTTTGCGCACCACCGAGGACGGGCGCACGGATTTTGAGGTGTACCTTTACCGCGGCGGCAGACAAATGCAATTGGTTTGCCGTGTGGGGTTGGACGAAATCACTGCCGCACAGCCGCTGACCGGGGAGAACCGCAAGCCGGGAAAGAAAATCCGACGCTATCACTACCACCCCGATATGGCACCCGCAAAAGGGTTGGTGCTGTCGGTTTCCAACGGGGACGGGAATTGCGAAATTCTCCTTTCCCCCGATGAGTACCTCACCTCGGTTTTCACCGCGTGCGGGAAACAGGAATAATATCCGTTATAAACAAACAGGGCGGCAATGCAACGCATTGCCGCCCTGTTTGTTTGAAATTATTTTCCTAAAATCATTTTATTTGTTTGTGCAATCAGGTCACTTTGGTGTATTTCTCCAAAAGAAGAGAAGATGGCGTATCTTGATTCCGCTTTATGTGATCCGCTAAAACGCAGATTGGAATAAGTCGTTTGATACTCGCAAGCGATTAAACCGGCAACGCTCAAGTATCGCCCTCTTCCATAGATTTCCGCAGAAGAGGAAAGATTGGTATATTTTCCACCACTTGCGTAACCGATTGCACCACCAACGCAGGTGTCCGAAATGCCCGCATCTGAATTGTATTTAATTTTCCCGGATACTGTGCAATATTCCATTGTCGTATCCTTTGCGTAGCCAATGATGCCGCCGACAAGTGCATCTTGCGCTTGATCGTTGCTACTGATATCCCATTCCTGATTTCTTTTTTGCGGGTCAAATGTACTCAAATCGGCGATTACATTCAAATTTTTGATTGCCGCGCCATCGGTTGCGGGGAACAGTCCGAATGCGTAGGTCATCGGAGAAGTTTTATCGATTTGCAATGTATAGGAAACGGTTTTGCTGTTGCCGTCCAGTGTTCCCTTAAATGCAATGGGAGGAGTGGGAACTTCCGCTTTCCAGTTCGCTTTTCCGTAATCGTTCCAGTTTTCCAGAGCAATATCGTTTTCCAGCTTATAGTATTTTTCGGTGCTGTCCATTTTCATCATATTCTCAAAATGCTCTCGGCTGGAAATCAGATAAGGGTCTTCTTTGGTGCCGCAACCGCCGTTAAAGTTTTCAAAATCGCCCGTGACGGGGGTTTCGGGTGCAACATAAAACCGCTCGTATTTTTTCAAAAACACGCTGTTTGCATTGCGTGCTTCGGCTTCAAAATATCCGGCAAGCATCTGTGCGGCTTCGGCATATTCCTCGGGGAGCAAATCCCAAATGGCGACCAGCGATTTTTGCGGCAGGTCCACCAGCACGCTTTTTTCCACGTCAAGATTGTTCAGAGAGGCAACCCAATCCTTGTAGTTTGCCATAAAATCCGCCTGTGTCAGAGCCGGCAAATTATCCCCGCCGATTGCGTATGCGCTGAAGCTCTCAAAGGTTTCTTCCTTGGAAAGACCGAGGTCTACCCCAATGGAAAAACCGGTTTCTGCCTGCGCCCCGGCAAGCTTATCAATGGACGCTTTCAGGTTTCTTTCATAACTCAATGCCAAGTCAACATCCCATTTTGTGCCGGTGTTTTTCAGATAATAGTTGCTTTCAATCTTTCCGCCGAAATAGCCTGCCAGCACGGCGTGCGTACCGTATTTGCCGATAAAAGCTTTTGCGCTCATCTTCTCATCTTTATTTTGGAGCCTTGCCACATCCTCCAAAAACGAGGCGGAAAGCACGTTGGTAAACTGCGAGAGGTTGGTGCGCTCATCAATTTCTACCAGGTTTGCCGCAAAGAGCTGAGAGGTGGTGAAATAAATTTCGTTTGCGGTGTTTTTATAGCTTGCCGCGGCGGAAAAACCGAACTTCGATTCAAAACCGGAACTGAAAAAGCCGAGATCCATTCCCGTGGAAAAGCTCTTTTTGTATTTGGCATTCAGATTGGCATAAAACTCACTCATACTGGAGCCGGATGCGGAATAAGCATCCACTTTTCCCTGATAGGAGCGACGCCAGTTTAACGCGGTCAGTCCTTCGGGATCGAAAATCTTGGTGTACAAACCGGATAACTCCGTGTATTCATCGGTGATGACGTTCACGGTGCGCCCCACACCGTAATAGGTGGAGGTGGATTCACCGGTATATGCCTGCATTTTCTCGGCGGCGGACAATGCCGTAGTTTCACCCGTTTTGGTAATGGTTTCCTCGGGGGTAGTGTTTCCGCCGCCGTTCCAAAAGCAGCCCATCAGGTTCAGGGGCGCGATAGCCAGCAGGGCGAACAGCAGGAAAACGGATATGATGCGTTTTGGGGTCTTCATTATTTGTTCCTCCTTCAAAATAAAAAAGTGTGGCTCCAATCGGAGCCACACCGAAAAATGCAAACTCCGATTGTTGCCACACAATTGAAGCAAATCAGGACACTCTCCCTATCTGCCACAGAGGAATTTGCATTTTTACCAAATTCTTTCTGTGGCGTGGCGAAAAAGAGGGGGTGTATCTCTTCCGTTCAAACAAGAAAGTAGTCCTCCGATTTGTTGATTCAATTGTGTGGCACATTCAGTATATATCATTTATGAAATAACGTCAATCCTTTTTTGAATTTTTTATGTAGCCGCCGCCGGGGCGGGTTGCGCGGGCGGCGCGGGTGGTGCAGGCGGTGTGGATGGCGCGGGCAGTGCAGGTGGCACAGGCGGCGCGGGGGTGTGGGTGGCGTAGGTGGCGTAGGTGGTGCGGGTTGTGTGGGTAGCGCGGGGGTGCAGATGGTGCGGGAGGTGCGAACGGCGCGGTGGTGTGGCGGCGCGGGCACCTGACAGCCCGGATTTGGCGCACAGCAAACTCCCTTGCCCGCTTTTCTTTGATTGCGTAGGCACAAAGAAAAAGCGGACAAGGGGCAACGCCCCTTGTCGGGAAAACAGAAACGCCAAGGGGAGACGCGCAAGAGGAAACTTTTTGAGAAAAGTTTCCTCTTGACTCCTTCAAAAACTTTTGCACGGCTGATGCCAAACTTTGGGTGCGTAAAACCAAGGGGTGGCGAGAGCCTATTAGCCGCCGTCGAAGACGGAATCCGCAGGTGGCGCAGGTGGCGCAGGTGGGACACAACTCACGCCGGAATTTGGGCGTGTGAACCCAAGGCAACGCGTGAGCCGTGTAGCCGCACCGCAGGTGCCCGGGGGTAGTTATCCTTTTGTTTGAAAGGTTTTGAAGGGGGTCAAGGG
>CAKSPL010000068.1 GCA_934481325.1 uncultured Eubacteriales bacterium
CATACAAGCACCGCACTTCACGCACTTCTTGGGATCGATCGCGTATGCCGCCAGCTTCTTGCCGGGAGCCACGTAATCGGTCTTGCCGATGGCATCCGCCGGGCACTGTCTTGCACACATCCCGCAACCGAAGCACTTATCGGCAACAATCTTGTACTGCAACAGCTTTTTGCACACGCCCGCAGGGCATTTCTTGTCCACGATGTGGGCAATATATTCGTCACGGAAATAACGCAGGGTAGAAAGCACCGGGTTCGGTGCGGTCTGCCCGAGACCGCAAAGGGATGCGGATTTGATGTAGTTTGCCAGCTCCTCCAGGCGGTCAAGGTCTTCCATTTCGCCCTTGCCGGAGATAATTTTATCCAGAATTTCCAGCAGGCGTCTGGTGCCGATACGACAGGGGGTACATTTGCCGCAGGATTCGTCAACGGTAAATTCAAGGAAGAACTTCGCAATGTCCACCATACAGTTGTCTTCGTCCATTACGATAAGTCCGCCGGAACCCATCATCGAGCCGATGGCAATGAGGTTGTCATAGTCAATCGGAGTATCAATCAGGTGTGCGGGGATACAGCCGCCGGAAGGACCGCCGGTCTGCGCCGCCTTGAACTTTTTGCCGTTCGGGATGCCGCCGCCGATCTCCTCAATCACCTCACGGAGCGTGGTGCCCATCGGCACCTCTACAAGACCGGTATTGGTAATCTTGCCGCCGAGTGCAAACACCTTGGTACCCTTGGATTTTTCAGTACCCATAGAAGCGAACCACTGGGGACCGTTCAGAATAATCTGCGCGATGTTGGCATAGGTCTCCACGTTGTTCAGAATCGTGGGCTTTGCAAACAGCCCCTTGATTGCCGGGAACGGAGGACGGGGACGCGGCTCGCCGCGCTTGCCCTCAATGGAGGTCATCAGAGCAGTCTCCTCACCGCACACAAACGCGCCCGCGCCGAAACGGAGCGAAATATCAAAGCTGAAATCGGTGCCGAAGATATTCTTGCCGAGCAATCCCTCTTCTCTCGCCTGGCGAATCGCGATTTCCAGGCGGTGAATGGCGATCGGGTACTCTGCACGAACGTAGATGTAGCCCTCATCGGAGCCGATGGCATAGCCGGCAATTGCCATAGCTTCCAGCACGGAGTGCGGGTCGCCTTCCAGCACGGAACGATCCATAAATGCGCCCGGGTCGCCCTCGTCTGCGTTGCAACATACGTATTTCTTGCCGGTGGAACCCATCGCAAATTTCCATTTCAGCCCCGTCGGGAAGCCCGCACCGCCTCTGCCGCGGAGTCCGGAGTCCAGCATACACTGCACCACTTCCTCGCGGGTCATAGAGGTCAGCACCTTGGCAAGTGCCTGATAACCGTCGCGTGCGATGTACTCGTGAATGTTTTCGGGGTCAATCACGCCGCAGTTATGAAGAGCCACACGCTTTTGCTTTTTGTAGAAGGTCATATCGTTCAGCGAGTTGACCAGATGATGGTCGCCGGTTTTCTCGTGGTATTCGAGATTGGCAACCGGAACACCGCCAATCAGGTGAGACTCTACGATTTCTTTCATATCCTCCGGCTTGATGCGGCTGTAAAAGGTGCCGTCCGGATATACGATCACGATCGGACCCAGTGCGCAAAGACCGAAGCAACCGGTGGTAACCACCTTGATTTCATCGGCAATGCCCTTTTCGTTCAGCTCCGCCACCAGTGCGTCGTGAAGCGTCATACTGCCGGAAGAGGTGCATCCGGTGCCGCCGCAGATCAGCACGTGCTTGCGAATCTTCCCCGTGGTTTTGTCCAGCCCTTCGCGCAGTGCGACATCGGCAAGATGCGCTTCCTTGGAAGCGTTCAGGTCAGCAACAGTTTTAATCATCGTTCATATCCTCCACTTTCGATCAGTCCTTGTATTTGGCAAGGATGCCGGGAATATCCGCCTTGGTGAGTCTGCCGTAAACCTCGCCGTTTATGGTAAGAACGGGAGCAAGACCGCAGGCACCGATGCAACGCGTTGCCTCAAGAGAGAACTTGCCGTCGGCAGAGGTGCTGCCGTTCTGAATGTGCAGGTCGTTTTCAATCGCCTCCACCAGTTCGCCCGAGCCTTTGACGTAGCACGCGGTGCCAAGACATACCGCAATTGCCACCTGCCCGTCGGGATTGAGCTTGAACTGAGCGTAGAAAGAAATGATGCCGTAAATTTCCTCCTGGGAAACCCCGGTCTTCTCTGCGATGATTTTCTGCACTTCGGCGGGCAGGTATCCGTAAATTGCCTGCGCCTCCTGCAAAATGGGCATCATACTGCCCTTTTCGCCCTTGTGCTTTTCAATCACTTTGAGAAGCTCTTCTTCCTGCTCTTTTGTGCCACGAAATTCGACCGTAGTCAACTTCTTTTTCATGGTTCAGATTCCTCCTAAAAACAGAAAAAATGTTTTGTACCGTCTGCGCGCACCGCGGCGCGTTCTCCGAGTAACAAACAGCGTACCCGTGTATTATATCATTTTTTAATAAGTTTGTCTATATTTTAATATGATTATTTTTTAAAAAACCACATTTTCCCGCATTTTTTTCAAAAAAAAGGCGGTTGCCCGCCCTCTTTTTTTGAATTTTTTGTGAATTTTATTCCGCCGGGCCCGGTTGTCCGTCAATCAGGAAGCGATATCCGGTATCAGTGCTGATCCTGATTCTCGTGATCATTCCCTCTTCATCCGTTTGAAAAAACGCAATCGCTTCGTAATTGCTTTCTGTACCGTAAGCCAACACGATACAGCGAGTATCGGCAGGATATTCCGCGCTCTCTGCGGCGACGGTGACTGTTGCCGGATAGGCAAAGCATTTCTCTTTTGAGTTTTTTTGCACGCGTTTCACCTTCCCGATGATGTCGTCCGCACCCCGAAAGGTTTCTCCGGAGGTATCGGTGAAATAAACCGAATCATCGCGCAAAACGCTCCGCAGGCGTTCCGGGTCATCTCCCGAAAATGTATGGCAGAGGAGTTCCAAATCGTGCGGAAAGTCCTTTATTGCGCCGTTTTGATATTCGTAAATCGCCGCATCGCCGGACAAAATGCATCTTCCGCTTATCACAGCACCGACTTTCATATTCTGCCGCTGATCTTCCGGCACCTGCTCCAATGAATGATTTAACTCAAGCGTACCGAATTGAGTCCGTATAAAACACCTGATAAACGCATTTGTTTTTTCCCCATTCAGCTCAATAGACCCAACGCAGAGTCTTTCCACGGTTGCAACGAAATGAACAACTGCGTCAGACAGATGATTTTTCTTCCTGCCGTGGTCTGCCTGATGATTGATCAAAAGAGGGAGCGGGATTAACGCCCCGTTTCCGATCAGCCATTTTTTCCCGTCCTTATTTGCGGGCTGATCTTTTTCATACTCGTCTGCATCGACATAATAATGGATTTCCAACGGCAGTCCGATCATCTGTACCCTAATTTTGCCTCCTTCGGGATAGCCCGGCAACACATCGGCAGTGATCAGATTGACCGGCAGGAAACATTTGCTCCCGTTTGCTTCTTCAAAAAGAAGAACCCGTTCCGTCTTCGGGAAAACATCGGGGGTGATATCCACCCCGGCGAAAGTCAGATTCCATACGCAGTTTCCGGCGCAATGCGTGCTATACCCTTTCACTTTCGTTATTTTGTTACCGTCGTTTTCGGTTTGAATCCAATATTCAAAGTCACCAAGCGATCTGTAAAGATAGGGACTGCCGTAATACCCCGTTATCGCCTTGCTTTCTTCAAGCAAGGAAGCAATGAAACCCATCTCGGCATCTTTGTCTTTTACAAAAAAGCTCAAGCCGTAGTTTTCCGGAAAATTTGGCATTTTTACATTTCCTCCTGTTTTCGTCTTTGTACCCAGCATACAGGATTTTCGTGCATTTTTGGTCGCTTTTTACACGACATTTACCGCCCGAGCGGTTTCTGCCCCAGACGAAACAGGATCTCGTTTACATCATTCAGGTTATATATACCCTTCCGAAAGAAAAATTCGATTGCGACATCTCTCTTGGTGCTGTGAGATAAAGCATATCCGGCTCTGGAAAGAATGTCGCTCACTTCAAAGAGCGACAGTTTCAAAGCAAGAGACAGAGCAATGCAGGTGTCTTTTGCGGGCTTATACAAACGATCCGAAACCATTTTAGAAAACAGTCGTCGGTCAATCTGTGCGGCTTTGTACACTTCGGAATCGCGCATTTGCTTTTCTTTGATATAGAAGAGCATTTTGTCAATAAAACTCATATCGATATAGCTTTCCAATGCCCCGCAAAACGTGTGCGCGGAATCTTCGGAAGAAACCCGCTGCATCGCCGCATCAATGGAATTACAATCATAATGATCCCGAAGAGCGTATCGGATCATACCGTCATTGATTTTATACGCAAAATTCGATTCTCTCGAACTGTACAAAATATCGGATGAGTTTTGGGCAATCTTTCCGACAGGTTCTTGAAAATTAATGCGCACAAACGCCTCGGCAGCACTTACCCATTCGGCAATTCTCCGTTTACGAAGCAGTTTAAGCATCTTATCACCTCAAAAAGCTGTTTGTTCCGTTCGCGTTAAACACTCTTCGGAAAATTCTTTTCCAAAGGTGTTTGATATTTCAAGAATATTGCATCACATATCATACTATGCAATTACACTTCCGTGGTCTCCGGCGAACTCCGAATTTACGGATTTTTCGCGCTCCTTTTCCTCCAATTCATCCAGTTTTCCGGCGCAGAAATCCAAAAACTTTCCGAACAGAGTTTCATCGATAAAAGGATTCTGCGTGGGGTCGGCAAGAAACGCTTTCCCTTTGGCATCGGTGTCATTATTCCAGGTGTGATTGCCGAGCATCACGTCCACCCGTTCCTTTTTCAGGCGGACAAGGCTTTCGCGATAGTCGGTGCGGCAGGTGGGGTATGTTTTCAGATACTCCTTCGTCAGGGTATTGCGCCCCGCCCCGCCGAACATCCCGACACGGTAAATCCGCCCCGCCTCTTCGGCATCAAAAAACAAAGAAACCGTGCCTTTGGTATGCCCCGGTGTTTCCAAAAAACGGATGGAAGTTTTGCCGAGCGTGAGCACGTCGCCGTCCTTTACCGTCATATCCGGCACAAAATACCCTGCCCGAATCACCTCGTCCGCATCGTTGCGTCCAATCACGGTTTTTGCGCCTGGAATCAGCGGCAGGAGATACTCGGTGGCTTCGGTATGGTCGTAATGCCAATGGGTATGCACAAGATACCGAATATCGTCAATATCGAAGCCAAGGCGGCGGATGGAATCCAACACCAGATACAGCGCATTGGCATAGCCGGTGTCGATCAGAATCAGCCCGTCGCCGGTGTCGATCAAGTGGGAGGACGCCTGATAGGTGCCTGTAAAGTACACGTTTCCGATTATCCGGAACGGCAGGATTCTTCCCTCCCACGGGTGATTGATTTTCACATTTCTCTTAAACATTCTCTCCTCCTGGGCGTTGCCCCTGGCCGAACAGAGATTCCGCCCACAAAACCGGGTTCGGAATTTCTGCCGTAAACAACGAAAAGACTGCCCGTGGGCAGTCTTTTCGACAAAAATCATCTCTTGGAGAACTGAGGCGCGCGGCGTGCGGCTTTGAGACCGTACTTCTTTCTTTCCTTCATACGAGGATCGCGCGTGAGGAACCCTGCCGCTTTGAGTGCGGCACGGTAGTTGGGGTCGGCTTGCAGGAGCGCACGGGAAAGACCGTGACGGATGGCACCTGCCTGACCGGTGATACCGCCGCCCGTTACGGTGGCGATGATGTCAAATTTACCCTCGGTGCCGGTAACACCGTAGGGCTGATTGACAATCAGCTTCAGGGTTTCAAGCCCGAAATAATCGTCAATATCTCTGCCGTTGATGGTGATAACGCCGGTGCCGGGAACAATGCGGACGCGGGCGATGGATTTCTTTCTTCTGCCGGTGCCGTAGAAGTAAGGCTTTGCACTCGTGTACATTTTCAATTACCGTCCTTTCCTTACAGTTCGACAGGCTTCTGTGCAGCCTGCTCGTGTTCGGCATTGGCATAGACCTTCAAACGGGTCATCGCCTTTGCGCCCAGCGTGTTGTGAGGAAGCATACCCTTTACGGCAAGCTCCATCGCAAGCTCGGGTTTGGTTGCCATCAGGGTTTTGTACTGAACCGATTTCAGGCCGCCGATGTAACCGGAATGACGATGATAGTACTTCTGCTCCAGCTTTTTGCCGGTCAGAACCGCCTTGGCGGCATTGATGATGATGACATACTCGCCGCAGTCAGCGTGGGGGGTGAATTCAGGGCGGTGCTTACCGCGCAGAATATTTGCCGCGGCAACCGCGGTTTTTCCGAGAGGCTTATCGGCGGCATCAATGACATACCATTTGCGCTCGATCGTCTCGGCTTTTGCCATATAAGTGGACATTGCAGATTCCTCCGTAAAAATTGTGTTTTTCAAACCTTGCACATTATAGCATAGGGGTTGCCGCTTGTCAAGCCTTTTTTCAAAAAAATTTCGGAAATTTTGATTTAGCTTTTCACTATCTCTTTCTTTCTCTTGTTTTTGCCCGATTTCCTCTTTTTTTCTTTCAGTCAATTTCATTTTTTGCGCGTCTTTTTTGAGGCTGCACTGCATAAGTTTTTCCGAAATACAAACCCGAGGAGGTAGAAAAAATGAGAGTATATCCGTATCTTCCGGAGGGGTGCCTGTCGGCAACACCGGAAAACCGTGCCGCGCTTTCTTCCAAAGAGGGACTGTACCGGGCAATGGAAACGGGGCAGATTCTGGAAGCACCGGCACTTCTTTGCGACAGCGATATGCGCCTGCATATCGACCTTGGCTGTATGCGCGGCGTCATCGAGCGGGAGGAGGCGGTCTGGTGCCGCCCGGGCGAGCGCGTGAAGGACATTGCCGTAATCACGCGGGTCGGCAAGCCGATTGCTTTCCGGATTCTGCGGTTTGCGGAAGAAAACGGCGAGCCTGTTGCCATTCTTTCCCGCCGCGCGGCGCAAGAGGAATGTGTAGAAGCCTTCTTTTCTTCCCTTTTACC